>CAMLLA010000199.1 GCA_946480525.1 uncultured Asticcacaulis sp.
CCAGCAGGCCGGCGTCATACTGGCTGGCAAAGGCGTAGGTGCCCAACCGCGCAGGAGAGCCGGTATTGTCACCATAGCTGAGCAGCGGCGGCTCTTCGTCGGTCAGGTTGACCACCCCTACGGCGAGCGTCCAGTCCTTGGCCGTGTACCTGACCGTGAAGTCGTGAGTGGTCCAGGCTTTCGTCGAATTGATATTGATCGCATCGAAAGCGTAGCTGGTATTCACGATGCCATCTTCTTCACGGTAGCCCATGTTCGATGATTCACCGACATAGTTGAGGGTGTAGGTAAACAACCAGTCCTGATGCTTGAACTGCGTCTGCAGGCTTCCGACCCACTTGGGATCCACGACGGTGCCATTGTAATCGATAATTGTATCGCCCGGGAAAAGCTGCGTCTTGGATTCCTTGGTATAGCTGGTTTGCAGATCCAAGGTCAGGGTACCGAGATTGAACTCCCTGGTATAGGAGGCCGTGATATCGACACCGCTGGTCAGCTCGCTCGGGATGTTGCGGTAGCTGGCGTCGACCGAGACGATGTTAAAGTCAGCATCGCGTTCGAACAGGTCGCAGAAACCGTTGTTGGGAAAAGTCTCCTGGCCATAGCAGGCGCCGACCACGCCCGCGCCGGTGCTCAGGATCTGGTTCTCGACATTAATACGCCAGAAGTCGACAGCGACCTTGAAGCCGGTGTTTGGCGGCGTCAGGATGAAGCCGAGGGTGGAGGCTTGCGATTCTTCGGGGTTCAGGTCACGGTTGCCCGAGTAGTAGATCAGGGCCGACGCGCCCTGGCCGGTGCCCTGGCCGTCATAATCATCCGGTATGCCTTCGGCGGCGCAGTTGTCGCGAACGGTCTGGCTCTTGTTCGGCTGACCGCTTTCTGTCGTGCCGCCCCAGTTGATGCACGGGTCGACGGAACGTTGGCTGAGGAAGGCCGTCTGTTCGTTGAGGAACATTTCATACAGGGCCGGCGCGCGGAACGACGTGCCGTGGGTACCGCGCAGACGCACGGTATTGTTGACCGCCCAGTTGAAGCCAACCTTGTAGGTGCCAGCGCTGCCGACGCTGTCATAATTGGAGAAACGGCCCGACAGGTTGATCTTCAGATCCTCGAAGAACGGCTTGCCGGCGATGATCGGCGCTTCCAGTTCGAAGAAAGCTTCGGCCAGGCTATCGGACCCTTCGGTGATACCTGCGCTGGCCGATCCCCACGCGTTTGCGGCGCGCGAGAATTCGCCCGGCGTGTCCTTTAACTCATCGCGACGGTAGCTGATACCGAAGGCGGCGCCCAAGGGACCGGCCGGAAGTTGCAACAGGTCACCGGTCAGCGTCGCCTCGGCGATCGTTTGCGTGTACTTCGTCTTGCCTTCTTCCATCACGAAGAAGTAGTCGCGCTCAGCCTGGGTCAGGCCACCGTTGAACAGCGCGTCCTGGGTGAACAGGTTCAGCGGCACGCAGCCCGCCGGAACGCCCTGGCAGACCGGCACATGGACGAACTGGTTTTCGTCAAAGCCGATACCGGCAAACAGACGGTCTTGGGGCACGACGTCGTTCAGGTACTTGCCGTCACTGATCGAGTGCGACAGATAGGTGTCCCACGACCAGCGGCCCCATTCGCCCTTGGCGCCAACGATACCGCGATAGACATTGACCTCCTGGGACTTGTTCGAAGGCGTCAGGAAGTAAGGATAGACGTAGGCGCCGCCGGCGGCGCCGTTGTTCTGGTCGTACTGCGTGCCCGTCCCGAACGGGTTGTTCGGAGAGTTCGGACCATAGTATGGGAAGATGTAGCGCATGCCGCGCTGTTCCGACTCACGACGGTTGATCAGCAGTTCGGAATAGAGTTCCGCACCATTCGCCCAGTCAGGACGATACTCACCCTGGACAAACAGAGTAAAGCGCTTGACCGGCGAAATGACCGTGGTGCGGTCGTCGGATTCTGGGTCCATTTCACGATCGGCGAACTGAACGGGGCCATACCAACCCGTCACGGGTACGCCGCCGATCGACGTGGTCGCACCCGGACGGATTTCACGGAAAAACTGATTATTGACGGCAACGCCGCCGACCAGGTTGCCCCAGCACTTATAGCCACTCTCACCAGGACGCGTCGTGACAATGTCGGCGCGTGTGCCGTCGGCATTGAAAATGTAATCCTGCGGACAATTCAAGGCGTCGCGCTGGCCCAGCATCAAGGCCTCTCTTTCGTACGCGCTGGCCGAAACCGTCAAGTGGCCCTTGTCGAACGACTTGCCCCAGAGCGCCGACAAATTATAGGTGTCGCCGCCGCCGTGTTGGGAGATACGGGTTGTGGCTGCAAGCTCAAGGCCTTCGAAATTCTTGCGCGTAATGACGTTGATGACGCCCGCGACGGCATCCGAACCATAGATCGAGGAGGCGCCGTCCTTCACAATTTCATAGCGGCTGACGGCTGAATCCGGGATGGTGTTGAGGTCAACGGCACCGACCGTACCACTGACGCCGGCCGGCGGCATGCGGCGGCCGTTGAGAAGGACCAGCGAGCGTTGGGCGCCGAGGCCGCGCAGCGAGATCGAGTTGATACCGCCGCCACCGTCCACGACATAGCCGGTGAAGGTCGAATTGATCTGGCCGGAGCCATTGGCAACCGACGAGCTTTGCAGAATTTCGGCAGCGCTGACCAAGCCGGCAGCTGTTGAGCGCTCAGCGGTGATGACGGTAACCGGCGCTGGAGAAGTGTACTCTTTTCCCTTGATGCGCGAACCGGTGATGACGAATTCGCCGGAGTCCTGGGCCTGTGGCTCGCACGTCCTGACGCCGGTTGCAGAATCGACGACGGCGGCTTCGCCGGATGAGCAGGCTTCGGGGGCAGCTCCGGCGGGCGGCGTATCCTGCGCCATTGCGGGAGCGAATCCGACCAGCGAGGTCAGGATGGTACCGGCCAAAAGCCAGTTGCGTGACAAACATGTCGATTTGGACATGACATACTCCGGGTTGTTATCTGAAGATGACACTAAATCGTCACAGATTAGTCCGAAATATATTATTTCAAACACAACACAATATCGTAGATTGTGTGACGATTTTGCCGCAAGTTTAGCTTCAAATCACACAGATAAACAACTATGCCCCGCACGTAATATAACGTGCAGGGTATAGATTTACTTATTCTCCCCCGGAAATTATTCTATAGGCGGCCTAATTTATTAGTCCGCACTTCGGACTCTTGAGATATTTCTCCATGAGCCCCAATGTTTCTGTGTGCCACTCGGTACGCCACGGCAAGGTGTGCCACATGCCTTTGATCTCGTGATACTCGACATCCTTGCCGGCCGCCTTCATGGCATTGAAGAACATCCGCGAATGCTCCGTATCCGCCTGGCGGTCATGATCGCCGTGGTAGAGCAAGATCGGGATATTGGCCTTGTCGACATTGCGGATCGGGTCCATGCCCGCCACCGTCACACCTTGGATGTCGCGCTGCAGATGGCTGTCGCCCCACAGGTTGCCGATCCGCTGCAGGCTCGAGACGCCGGCGCCGGCAATGGCGCACTTATAGGGACTGTTCGGGCGCACCGACGCCGCGATAGCCGCGAAGCCACCATAGGAATAGCCCATGATCGCCATCCGCTTGGGGTCGGCGACGCCCTGCGCCACCATGTAGGCGGCAGCATCGTCGTTGTCATCCGACATCTTCTGGCCCCACTCCTTGTCGCCGGCCAGCCAGAGCTTGGAGCCCCATCCTTCGGAGCCACGATACTGCGGCTGGATGACGGCGATGCCACGGGTCGCGAAGAACTGCGGCCAGCCCGAACCGTCCCATGTCGCATAGTCGCGCGCCCAGGGGCCGCCGTGCGGCAGGACAATGAGCGGGACAGGTCCCTGCGCCTTGGTCCAACCCGGCGGATAGGTGATAAAGGCGGGAATTTCCAGTCCGTCGCGGGCCTTGAAGGTTACGAAATCCGGCTTCCCCAGGCTCTTGGCATCGATCCACGGACGCTCGCTTCCCAACGGTTGAAGCTTGCCGTCCCTGTAGAGATAATATTGCGGTGGCGCGTCAGGCGCTTCAACCGTCACCACCCCCACATCATAGCTGTCGCTGTTGACAGAGATGTTGACCTGCCTGCCTGGGAAGGCGGCCTTGACCGACTTCTGGATCGCGGACCATTTGTCATCGGTATAGATGGTGGTCAGGGCCGGGCCGCCCAGTTGCACACCGCCGATGATGGTCTTTTTCGCCGGCCGGTCATGGCGATAGACGACGCCCGTGACGTCGTACTTGTCGTTGGCGAACAGCGCCTCGTCTGAAAAAGTCCTGGTGGCGATATCGTAGCTATAGACTGCCGCCTTATCCGTCTTGACGTTCGACGACACGATCAGCTTCGACGGGTCCGCGTCATAGCCCTGGATGTCGATGGCCTTGCGCGCCTTCAGCATGTAACTGAGCGGCTCGTGATAGACCCACTGTCCCTGGGCGTCCTTGATATAGACCATGTACCAGAAGTCGTTGTTGACCGTGTCGACCTTGGCCTTGATCATCGGCTCACCGGTCGCCAGGTCAACGCCTTCGGGCAGATATTCGAACTCGTCGCTGCCAAGCGCCACTGTCCGCGTCTTGCCGGTCGTCAGATCAAGCTCGAAGATCTTCTGAACGAAGGAGACCGGATCGACCGTCACCATCAGCTTGCGGGTGCTGTCGTAAAGATCATCGTTGAAAATGCTGACCGAAGACCCGCGCTCGAACGCGTCCCGAACATCCTTGTTCATCGTCCCGGTGATGCGGAACGGCTCCTCGATCTTGCGGCCTTCGAGGTCGGAGTAATAGATCTTGCGCGTAAAGGTCGGCTTGCTGTCCGCGCCCGTAATGGGCTGCTCCATCTGGAAAATGATCTTGTCGGAGCTGAAAAAACCCACCCCGGTAATGCGGTTTGTCTTGGAGGGTATCCAGATCGGACGGGCGCCGAGATTGGTCGCATCCCAGATCGAAATGACCGGCCATTTTTCACCCTCTACCGAAATCAATCCGGCAATGTGCTTGCCATCGGGCGAGATCGAGACACTGGTCAGCTGTTCATACCTGGCGATGGCCTCGATCGGCAGGGGCGTTGCCGGCGGTGTATAGGACTGGGCATGCGCGCCGGCGGCCGCCATTAAAGCCAGACCACAAACCGCCGATACGCCCCCACGACGGGCCGCTACCACTACCGACTTTATCATCGGGCAACACTCCAGTCGGCGCCGTCACAAAAACGCCCCTTTTCACCAGAGAAACTATTTCTTCTGAAACTGTTGTCGATAGGGAATAATTTTTATTACAAAGAATTAATGAAAAACATTACAGACAATTAATGTGATCACACCTACATACATAAGTACACATAAAAAAATCAGCGAATTAGATATCCGCCGCACTGTAAAGTAACATTGATATTTTACAGACCCTCGCCAAAGCGGCAACTGAATCATATCACGAATTGTTGATTATAAGAAATTGACGGACAATTACATGCCGCGATCTTTCTGAACGTCGCTTCAAAAAGGGAAGGCCGTCACACCCTTGATCCATTCATCTACCTGCAACGCCTTTACCGCCGGCGGCGCCGCCCGTTCGCGGCAGTTAGGCCGCTCACACAGCCGGCACATGGGACCCGTTTCGACGGCGTTCGGATGGGCCAGGTCGAGGCCGCGCGCATAGATCAACCGCGATGCATGTTTCAGCTCACAGCCGAGGCCCACGGCCTGTTCGGACCAGGCGCCTTCGGCATAGGGCCGCAAACCGCGATCCAGAGTTCTGGAAAACGTGAAATATCTTTGACCACCCGGCGTCTCGATCACTTGCGATATAATGCGTCCCGGTGTCTGGAAGGCCTGGTGGATGTTCCAGCGTGGACAGGCGCCACCATATCGGGAAAACGGGAAGTTTCCCGCCGAGAAGCGTTTCGAGACGTTCCCCGCGCTATCGATGCGCATCAGGAAGAAGGGTACGCCACGGCTGCCCGGCCGCGACAGGGTGGTCAGCCGCTGGGCTGCCTGTTCATACGACACACGGTACGGCGCACGCAAAAGCTCCATGTCATAGGCGTTCTGCTCGGCTGTTTCCAGAAACCTGCCATAGGGCATGAGCGTCGCCGCGGCCAGATAGTTGATCAGGGCGATCTTGTAGAGCCGCTCCGACGCCAGGTCCGGCGCCCTGACCCGTTCGGCGATCGCCTTGATATCGGCGACGTGCTCCGACCACGCCAGTTGATAGAGGACCGCGAAGCGGCGCGACGAGGTTCCAAGCGTCTCGGAGATCATCAGCCGGCGGCGGTGGGGGTCGAAGCGCCACTGATACATCATCATGACCTGGGCCGGCATCAGGCGGATACCGATGCCATACTGCGTTTCAAGTCGGCGACTGGCTGACTGCTCCAGTGTGTGCGGGTCGCCGCCAAGCATTTCGAACAACCTCTCGCCAAGATCGTCGAGTTCCGGGAAGAAGTTGTGGTGCGCCTGGATCTGGTCGCGCACCCAGTCGGCCGGCGACTGATCGAGGTCATCCTCAGGCCGCCGCGCCTCAATGGCGTCGCGCTTCCTGCGTTCGGCATAGGCGCGATAAAGACGGGTGACGGCTTCGGCGGCAACGGGCGACGAGGCGACCAGATCGGAGATTTCCCGGCGCGGTAGCTTCAGGTCCTTGAACAGGGGATCGGCGAAGATTTCAACGAGGTCGGCTTCACCCGCCGGCTCGGACTCTGCGGTAAAATTGCGCAGGTCGAGATCATAGGCGCCAGCCAGCCGAAGCAGGACCTGTGCCGTCACCGGCCGCTGGTTGCGCTCAAGATGGTTGAGGTAAGAAGGCGAAACGCCAAGATCCTCCGCCATCTTCGTCTGCGACAAGTTGAGATCGTAGCGCAGCCGCTTCAGCCGCCCGCCCAGATACAGTTTGCGCTCGACATTCGCCATCGCCGCACCTCCGCCGACACATTGTCACATATTTACAAATTTACAAATGTCATTGTTTTCCAAATGACGCTGATCTCAGCTGCAGAACCCTGTTACTCGCTAAAAATAAAGCGCTTTATCTACCCCATGGCCGCAGGACGCAGCCAACGAGAAAGGAGACAGATTATGACAAAACCAGACCCTTACACACCGCTGTTCGCCATTTGGGACTTATCGTCGCTCTACGCTGTCTCTTCAGGGCTGTTCCTGCCCGGCGCGCTCATGACCGCCCGGATGCAGGCCATCCCCATCTCCGTTTCAACTTCCCCCTCCCCTTCGAGAGCCCGTCCATGACCACCTTCCAAGACCTTGTCCCCAATGCGCCCGATGGCCGTTTCGACGGCATCACGCGCCCCTACACGCCCGAGGACGTCCTTCGCCTGCGCGGCTCGTTCCCGATCAGCCACACCCTGGCGATGCGCGGCGCCAACCGCCTGTGGAGCCTGCTGCACACCGAGCCCTTCATAAACTCGCTGGGCGCCATGACCGGCAACCAGGCCATGCAGATGGTCCGCGCCGGCCTCAAGGCCATCTATCTCAGCGGCTGGCAGGTCGCTGCAGACAGCAACACCGCGTCCGCCATGTATCCGGACCAGTCGCTCTATCCGGCCAATGCCGCGCCGGAACTGTGCCGCCGCATCAACCGCACGCTTCAGCGCGCCGACCAGATCGAGCACTCAGAAGGCGGCGCCAAGC
>CAMLLA010000200.1 GCA_946480525.1 uncultured Asticcacaulis sp.
CAGACCAGCGCATCAAGGTCCCAGATGCGCTCGCGGCGGATCACCACTTCCACCGGCTCTTGCGGCATCTCACGGCGCGCGATGAGGCACCAGACCGCTCTTCCCCAGGATCGATCCTTCCACCACATGGCGTAAAGATTCCGAAGTTCTGTCTACGGGAGCGGCTCGCAGTCCGTGCAACCCCACTGAAAGATGTCGCTGCAGTTGACGTAAAGTGGAAAGTGCCCTCCACCGGGCTTCTGCGGTTCGTCCGGGCGCGAGTCGGGCAGTGAACACACACCATTCAGCAATAGCATCGCCAGAGCGTTTTCCGGATCAAAGCCGCCGCGGCTGAACACGTCGTTCGGCGAGACGGATGACACCACGTCCGACGGCCACTTAATGGTCGAAAAATCGTCCGTGTTTGACAAGAGCTACCGCGTCCCCGAGGTCGCGGAGGCGCTTTTGTCGCGCGGCGCCAGAACGCCGCGGACCCGGCCGCCGGTCACAGCCCCGCCGTCCATCGTGGTAATGCCTTTTTCGATCTGCGACGTCAGGCGCGTGCCGACCATGACATTGTCGCCCTGCGTCATGATCACCTGGGAACCCGTCACAACCAGCGTGTCGTCGGCACGGGTATAAACGCCCTTTTCGCCCTTGAGGACGGTCACTTCACCGGCGGTATCGGTCGCGACATAATAGACATTGCCGGTGACTTCGACCGCGACAGTTTCGCCGCTGTCCGCCGACTGGATGAGTTTGGCGTGGTCGCAGCGCAGCCGGCCGCCGTCCTGGTAAAGCTCGACTTCGCCGTCGAGATAAAGGGTCCGGTTGTTCGCCTCCCAGCGTTGCTGCCGGGCGCCGAACTGAACCTGGCCGTCCTTGCCCACGATCTGGGCCAGCGACGGCGTAGCGGCAGTCCCAAGAACTGTGGCCAAAAGAATGACGGTCTTCATGGAACACGCTCCTGCGGCACCTTGGTATAACCCGGTTCTAGAACGGATAGGTCCCGGTGGAAACGCCATTCCGATCAAATTCCTGCCTTGGTATAATGCACGAGCGACAGAGACGGCAGCCCGTCGCCTGAAGATCAAGGCAGGATGGCATCGCCTATGTCGCCGGACCTGTGCCCGCCCGTGTCCTTCATATGGCGGTCGAACCAGCCGATCAGCCGTTCAGGATGCAGGCCGAAGTGATTGAAGGCGTAGAAGCGCTGGTTCGATTCCTCGATCCACAGAAGTTCCTTCGCCTCCGCGCCCAGGGCGTCGTAGATCTCCTGGCCGTTACGTTCGGCATGGATCAGGAATTCGCGTCGCAGCTGCGCCATGAGGGTGGGCGTTTTGACCGCGTGGCAATGAGGACGCGGTGTCAGCTCGTCCAGCCGGAAACCCGTCGTGTCACGCAGGCGTTCATCGAGATGCGAAGCCGAGCGCACCGGGTCCATCCGCATCATTTCGGCGGCCTTTTCGATGAAGGTTCGCCCGGACACGGCGTTCAGCAGCACCAGCGCCCTGATGTGGGTAAAGGCTTCGGGCCACTTTGCCATGGCGACGACGATCGCGTTGGCGCCCACGCAGCGGCCGTAAAGAGCCGTTGTCATTTTCGCCAGATCAGGGCGCCCCTGCGCATAGCGCACCGACCCCAGGACGTCGCGGCATTCCAGAAGACCCAGCCCGCCGGTATTGCCGTTGGCCTCGCCGCTCATGCCGCAATTGCGCAGGTCGTAGGTAAGAATATTATAGCCGGCATGGTGCAGATGGCGCAGTTCGGGCAGGAAGTTGACTTCGAAGCCGCCGAACATGACGTGCCACGGCGGCAGATGGCCGGGATAACCGTAACGGTTGCAGCCCAGGGGATGGTTGATGATCAACAGCCTGTCCGAACCGGGGGCCGGAATGTACCAGGCTTCAAGCGGTGTACCGTCCGCCGAAGGGAAGAAGCAGTCTTCGTAGGCCATGCCATAGTCGCTGGGGCGGCGCAGGACGGGCGTGCGCGCGCCCTCCTTGAACAGCTTGGCGTACTGGTCGACCACGGGATCGAAAACGTGGACGATCCGGTCGCCGACGGTTTTGGCGATGTTGGCGACATAGTCCGCGACCCTGGCATCGTTCTGGCCCAGGTCCCGGCCCACCTCCCTGCTGTCATCGCCCATGCGGTATCCTCCGTCGGCAAACAGAATCGCTAACGCCTGCGCATGTCAGGAACCAAGAGGGTTGTGTTTGGAAGGATATCAAGAGACTGTAAGGACGAGGTAACAAATTGGTATTGGAATAAATATTCCATTTTTAGCAATTGTTGAAATTGACCTTTCATTGCGACTGCCTCATGATATGGTTATGGTTAGGCAACGCTTTACATCCCTGGACGTTTTTCGCGGCCTGACGGTCGCCTTCATGATCGTCGTCAACACGTCAGGACCCGGCGCCGACTCTTTCGCTCAGCTGTCTCATGCCAAATGGTTCGGCCTGACCCTGGCCGACCTGGTCTTTCCCGCCTTCCTCTTCGCCGTCGGCAACGCCATGAGCTTTGGCGACCCGAAAGCGGGATCCTCGGCCGGTTATCTGATCCGCGTCGGTAAACGCGCCGCCATTCTCTTTCTCCTCGGCTATCTGATGTACTGGTTTCCGTTTGTCCACGCGACGGCGGAAGGCTGGGCGCTCAATCCGATCGAACACACCCGCATCATGGGCGTGCTGCAAAGGATCGCCCTGTGTTTCCTGGCGGCCGCCATTGCCGTCCGCTACCTCGATGTGCCGAAACTGGCAGGCCTGTGCGCCATACTTCTGCTTGGTTACTGGGGCGCCCTGATGGCCTTCGGACCGGCGGGCGAACAGCTTTCGCCGCTCGGCAATATCGGTGCGCAGGTCGACCGCGCCGTGCTGGGCATCAATCATATGTACGCCAAGGGCAAGGGCTACGATCCCGAGGGACTGTTCAGCACCCTGCCGGCCATCGTCAACGTCCTGGCGGGCTATCTGGCCGGCCGCTATATCCGGTCACAGCCGGACCTGCGCAGGCTGACCCTGACGCTGGCCTGGGCCGGCGCTGCCCTTCTGGCCGCCGGCCTGGCGTGGAGCCTGGCCTTTCCGTTGTCCAAGCGGCTGTGGACCAGTTCCTTCGCCCTGGTCAATATCGGCGTCGACCTGGGCCTTCTGGCGGCGTTGATCGCCTATGTCGAGCTGGCGAAGCAGCGGGCCGGCGTGCGCTTCTGCGAGGTTTTCGGCCGCAATCCGCTGGCCATCTATCTGTTTTCCGAACTGCTGGTGACGGTGCTGCAACTCGTTCGCCTGCCCTCGGGCGAAGGCCTGTACGACTGGGTCGGCATCCACGTCTTCCAGGCGGTCTTGCCGGGGTCCGCCGGCGCTCTGCTGTGTGCTGTCGCCTACATGCTGGTTTGCTGGGGTTTTGGCTATCTGCTCGATCGCAACCGCATACTGATCAAGATCTGACTGAGGATATCATGGCCGGACCATCCCTATCACGCCGTCACGCCCTGCTGGGCCTTGCCGCCGTGCCCGCGGTGGCGGGCGCCCGTCCTGCCGGCGCGGCCCAGGGCGTGCTGCAACGGCTGATCGGCCCGCGTGCGAAGACCTTCCAGCTTGAGGTCACCCACGCCGCCGAGCCGGTCTATGCCTATGAGGCACGCGGCGGACGGGTGACGGTGACGGGATCGACGCCGATCGCCACGGTGCGCGGCGCCTATGCCTATCTCGGCGATCTCGGCCTGGCCCATACCAGCTGGGAAGGCCAGCGCATTGCCCTGCCCCCGCGCCTGCCGGATGCCCGCAGCGGACCGGTCACCTCGCCGTTCCAGCACCGCGTGTATATGAACACCTGCACCTTCGGCTACACGACGCCCTTCTGGGACTGGCCGCGCTGGCGGCGCGAAATCGACTGGATGGCGCTGCACGGCATAGACATGCCGCTGGCCATGGAAGGCCAGGAATGGGTGTGGCGCGCCTTATGGCAGGAAGAAGGGCTGAGCCCAGCAGAGCTGGACGCCTACTTCTCGGGGCCTGCATTCGCGCCATGGCAACGCATGGGCAATATCGAAGGCTACCAGGCGCCGCTGCCGCTCTCCTATATCGTCAAGAAGCGCGACCTGCAAAAACGCATCCTGGGCGCCATGCGGGAACTGGGCATGGAGCCGATCCTGCCGGCCTTCGCGGGTTATGTCCCCAAGGCCTTTGCCGAACGTCACCAGGACGCCCGCATCTATCGCATGCGGGCGTGGGAAGGCTTTCACGAAACCTACTGGCTGGACCCGGCCGATCCGCTGTTCGCCCGGCTGGCGACGCGCTTCCTCGATCTCTACGACGCGACCTATGGAAAGGGACGCTACTATCTGGCCGACGCCTTCAACGAGATGCTGCCGCCGATCGGCGATGGCCCGCAAGGTGGCGGCTATGGCGACTCCACCGCCAACAAGGAAGAGGCCGCCCACGTCGATCCGGCCGTAAAGGCCGGGCGTCTGGCCGGCTACGGCAAGCTGCTGCACGACTCGATCCGTGTCGCCCGGCCCGAGGCTGTCTGGGTGATGCAGGGCTGGCTGTTCGGCGCCGACCAGGCCTTCTGGACGGCGGACGCCGTCGCCGCCTTCCTGCGCGACGTGCCCGACGACGGTCTGATGGTCCTGGACATAGGCAACGACCGGTATCCGCAAGTCAAAAAGACGGCTGAGGCCTTCCACGGCAAGGGCTGGATCTATGGCTACGTCCACAATTACGGCGCCTCCAACCCGGTCTATGGCGACCTCGGCTTCTATCAGCGCGACATCGCCGCCATAACGGCCGCGCCCGATCGCGGACGCCTGCAAGGCTTCGGCGTCTTCCCCGAAGGCCTCGACAGCAATTCCATCGTCTATGACCGGCTTTACGACCTGGCCTGGGGTCCGGAACGGTCGCAGTCCGCATGGCTGGCCACCTATACCCGTGCCCGTTATGGCTTCAGCGCGCCGGAGATGGTCACGGCGTGGCAGGACATCGTAAAAGGCGCCTACGCCACCCGCTACTGGACGCCGCGCTGGTGGCGCTCGACCGCCGGCGCCTATCTGCTGTGCAAACGGCCCGACGTCGCCATGGCCGAGTTCGAAGGCGCGCCGGGTGACCGAGCGGCCTTGCGCGCCGGATTGACGCGGCTGTCGCAACTGGCGGCCGGGCGCGACAGTCCCCTGCTGCGCCATGACCTGATCGAACTGACGCGACATCTGGCAAGCCTGCACCTCGACGATCTTATCCGCGATACGCTGATCGCCTACCGCAGTGGCGACAGGGTGGCCGGAGACACCGCCGCACTTCAGGTCAAGGCCTTGACCCTGTCCCTGGACGACCTGATGGGCACCCAGCCCTGGCACCTGGCCGGATGGATCGCACAGGCGCGCAGTCTTGGCGATACCCCGGCCGAGAAGGCCTATTATGAACGCAATGCCCGCGCCCAGGTCACGGTCTGGGGCGGCAAGGGCAATCTCCACGACTATGCGTCCAAGGCGTGGCAGGGGCTGTACCGCGATTTCTACCTGCCGCGCTGGCTGCGGCTGTTCGATGCCCTGCGTGCCGGCGCGTTCGACCAGGCCGCTTTCACCGAAACACTCGTTGCCTGGGAAAATGCCTGGGTCGACTCGACCGAACCCGTCGTCCATCGCCGTCCGTCCGATCCCGTCGGCGACGCGGCGCGGCTGCTGGCCGGCCTTACCTGATACCAGAAAGAAACGCAGATGTTTGAAACCGATCGGCGCACATTGCTGTGTGGCGCGGCCGCCGGAATGGCGATCGCCCCGGCATTCGCGACAACCGCTGCGACGGCCGTGGCCTCTGAAGCCCTTGGACCGCGCCAACGCATCCCATTCGATTTCGGCTGGCGGTTTTCCCTTGGGCACGCGGCCGACGTCAACCGCGACTATGGCTTCGGCCGGGACCAGAAGACCTTCGCCAAACAGGGCCAGGGCGTCGCCGCACCGGCAGTCGTGGACTTCGACGACTCCACCTGGCAGGCGATCAACCTGCCGCACGACTGGGCCCTGGACCTGCCGTTTGCGAAGAACGAGTATTTCATCCCACCGAAAAACCCGGAGGACGGAGATCCGGCCGCCGGCCATGGTTACAAGGCGCTGGGCCGCAAGTTTCCCGAAAACAGCGTCGGCTGGTACCGCAAGGTCTTTACGCTCGAAAAGGCCGACGAACTGAAACGCCTGACGCTGGAGTTCGACGGCATCTTCCGCGACGCGACGATCATCCTCAACGGTTACGTGCTCCAGCGGCACGAAAGCGGCTACACGCCGGTCAGCGTCGATATCAGCAATTTCATCGACGTCGAAGGCCCCAACGTCCTGGTGGTGCGCGTGGACGCGACGCTGGGCGAAGGCTGGTTCTACGAAGGCGCCGGCATCTATCGCCACGTCTGGCTGGTCAAGAGCGACCGGCTGCATATTCCGCAATGGGGTGTCTGGGCGCACGGTGAAACGTCCGGCCAGGTGACACTGGAAACGCGTGTGGCCAATGCCGGCGAAGCGACACGACGCTTCGAGCTGGTGTCGGCCGTGCAGGACGGCAGCGGCAAGACCGTGGCCACCGCGCGGACCTCCCTGGACGTCGACGCCTTCGCCGAGGTGACGGCGCGGCAATCTGCCGTCATTCCCTCCCCGCATCTGTGGTCACTGGAAGATCCGCACCTTTACACCGTACGCAGCGAAGTGCGCAGCGGCGACGACGTGATCGACGTCCAGACCACCCGGTTCGGCCTGCGCGATATCCGTTTCGATGCCAGGGAAGGCTTTTTCCTCAACGGGAAATGGCTGAAGATACGCGGCGCCAATAACCATCAGGACCACGCCGGGGTGGGAGTCGCCGTGCCGGATTCGATCCATGTCTGGCGCGTCCGCCAGATGAAGGCGATGGGCGCCAATGCCTGGCGATGCGCCCACAATCCGCCCGCGCCGGAATTGCTGGATGCCTGCGACCAGCTGGGCATGCTGGTCATCGACGAAACCCGGCTGATGACGTCCGCGCCCGAAGGTATGGCGCAACTGGAGACCCTGATCCGGCGCGACCGCAACCACCCTTCGGTCATCCTGTGGTCGATTGGCAACGAGGAAACGGCGCAGCAGGGCACCGCGCGCGGGTTGAAAATCGCCAGGGACATGCGCCGCGTGGTCAAGGCGCTGGACCCGTTCCGGCCGATAACCGCCGCCATGAACCACTATCAGGGTTACGGCATCACCCCGGCCCTGGACGTCATGGGGTTCAACTACCACGAAAAGGACATCGAACCCTTTCGCCAGCTTTATCCCGACATGCCGATCGTCGGCACGGAAACCGCCAGCGCCGTGTCGACGCGCGGCGAATATGTCCGTGACGAGACCAAGGGCTATGTCCGCGCCTACGACCTGGATGCACCCTCATACGCCCTGACGGCGGAAGCCTGGTGGACGCTCTATAATTCCAAACCCTATTTGTCCGGCGGGCTGGTGTGGACGGGCTTCGACTATCGCGGTGAACCGACGCCGTTCAACCGCTGGCCGGAAATCTCATCGCATTTCGGTATTTTCGACACCTGCGGCTTCCCGAAGGACAACTACTACTACTACCGTGCGTGGTGGCAGGACGCACCG
>CAMLLA010000201.1 GCA_946480525.1 uncultured Asticcacaulis sp.
TCCGGTTCGCCCTACATTCGCACATCCTGCCGTAAGAGGGCGATGTGAGAGCACCTTCAAGCGGGACGTAAGATGACGCGGGCGCCCAGCAAGGACAGCTTCATATGCAGATCCTTGGCCTGGTCTTCGGTCGCGCCGCGCTTGAGTTCCAGCACGACTGTACGATCAGGAGCGGGATCGTCGCCATCGCACGGCTGGAACTCGATGGCGATGCGATCGGAATGGATGTCTGAGGGGTCTTTGAGGGCAGGGGCAAAATTTCGGATGGGCACGTTTACACTACTCACTTACGTTGTCATTAAAACAGAGCCTTTAAAGGCTCGAACAGACTGGAACGTGGTCACGTAAGAAACCAATGTGGTTGTCGAACGCTCCCAAATTTGTACGAGGCTGTTCGCACAGAATTGGGAAGCTTATCCATTGCTTGCACTGCACGCCTTCGGAGCGATGTCTTCCCGATCTTATGGTAAGGCAAAAGTTCTCATTTTCACTGTTCATGGTGCTCCAGGCATAATCAAAAATGAGAAACGGTGGTTGGGTCTTTTCACGATCCAACGTTTTTCGGCTTGCCCCCGGCGACCTTCGTTGTCTGTGATCCATCAGGCCTGAATGTTTAATCCTGGCCGGAATTACAGATTTTGGAACGGCAGGACCTGGGCCGTAGATCCGGTCTTGTGACCAATACCATAAAGTGGTATGACCAAAAATAAGTAATATAATAAAAGATTGACAGGGGTTCGGCATGCACCCGGCGGATGAGCGAGCCATTTGGCTTTCAACGAACATATTGCAGCATGAGCCTGCATTGCGGGCCTGGCTTTACCGCAGGCGCGTCATCGGCATTGAAACCGACGACGTCATACAGGACACTTATGCCCGCCTGATCTCGGTCGAGTCGGTGGACCAGATAAGAAATGCCCGCGCCTACCTGTTCCAGACCGCGCATTCCGTACTTGTCAGCTATGTGCGCCGGGCAAAAATCGTCGATCTGTATACGGTGAATGATATCGACAATCTGGCCGTGAACGGCGACGAAGCCACGCCCGAAGCCCACGCCATTGGCCGTGACGAACTGCGGCGTCTCGCGACGGCGGTCTCCAATATGCCGCGCAAGGTGCAGGACGTTTTCGTCGCCCGGCGTATCCGGGGCATGTCGCAACGTGACGCGGCCCGCGAATTAGGCCTCTCTGAAAATACGATTGAAAAATATATGTGCCGGAGCATTCTGTTGCTTGGCCGTCTATTTTTGTATGACGGAAATGACGAGGCTCATGCGTCTAATGCCGCAAGCAGCGACCGTTCCAAGAATGAAGCCCGACGTGACAAAAAGAGATTCCGCGCAAAAGATTGAAGACAAGGCTGCTCAATGGGCTGTCCGGGTCGAAGCGGGACCCCTGTCATCTGAAGATGCGGCCGAGTTGAGTGCGTGGCTGGCGGCGGACACCCGCCATACCGGCGCATACGCGCGCGCCCGTGCGATCGGGCACTTCTCAAATCGCGCTGCCGCGCTTGGTCCTGATTTTAACGCCAGGACTTTCGGCCGTGAGAGAGCAGGATCGCGGGGTTTCCCGATACCTTCGCTGTCGCGGCGCCAGTTGCTGTGGGGCGGGGCCGCCACGGCAGCGAGCATTGGTGTGGCGGCTTTGGCTGTCCAGGGTGTTGCGCGTGGTCAAACCTATTCGTCCAATCTGGGCCAGATGCGTGTCGTATCGCTGGCCGACGGTTCGGTCGTCAATCTGAATACCAGCTCGCGGATACGCGTGCATTTTTCGCCGCAGCGGCGCGACGTCTGGCTTGAACAGGGCGAGGCCCTGTTCGATGTTGCAAAGGACGCCGGCCGGCCATTCGTCGTTCGTGCGGGTGACGTGGACGTCAGGGCGATCGGCACCAGTTTCGTCGTCCAGAGGCTGAACGACAGGCCCGTGCAGGTGCTTGTCCGCGAAGGGGTCGTCCACGTCGATCACGGGAAAAAGGGCGGGGTGGTCAGCATGACCGCCAATATGCGTGCGGTTTCCCCCCGGGACGGTTCGGACGTCAGCGCTGCGCCGATCGCCGTCAGCCATATAACGACGCGCGACGTCGAACGGACAACGGCATGGCTGGAGGGGCGCATTGCGTTCGAAGGCGAAACCCTGCGTGAAGCGGCAAACGAGTTTTCG
Organism: uncultured Asticcacaulis sp.; assembly: GCA_946480525.1. Next base: position 2,160 of record CAMLLA010000201.1, read on the forward strand.
CGCTATAGCGACGTCGATATCGTGATCGACGATCCATCCATCGCCAATGAGAAGATCACCGGTCTGTACCAGACCGTTAATCCTGTTGGTTTTGCCAGAAGCATGGCGGTTATTTTCGAACTGAAAACCGACATCAGCGAGAAGCAAATTCGTCTCTATCGATAAAAAGCGGTCCCAGCCTATACGGAAACCGCGCAACCACGCGTCTTGCCCCCAAGAAGTCCGCACGGTCAAAAAAGCGGATGGCTCATGGAGGGGCACAATGCACATTTCGCGAAAGACTCACCTGGCCGCTGGCGCTGCAACGGTCGCGTTGTTTGCAGCTGTCAGCGCGTTTGCACAGGTCAAGAGCTTCAACATTCCCGAAGAGCCGGCAACAAAGGCCATTCCGGAATTCGCCGCCCAGGCTGGCATTCAGATCGGAGCGCCGGCAAGCCATCTGCAAGGCGTCCGGACCCGGGCCGTGCGTGGCGACCTGGATACGCGGGTAGCCCTCAAGCAGCTGCTGCAAGGGACGAACCTGGTCATCGCCGAAGATACGGGCTCGGTCATTTCGCTGCGCATGGCCGTTTCGGCGGACATGAAGGCGACGCCGGCCGCAGCGACGGCGGCGGCCGACCCTGTCACCTCCGCCGAGCCGGGGGCTGACGGAGAGGTCGTCGTCGTAAAGGGGATCCGCAAGGCGTACGCCGATGCCGTCAATGAGAAGAAGCGAGGTCTCGAAGTCAGTGACGGCATTTCCGCTGACGGCCTCGACAAGCTTCCCGACCTCAATCTTGGCGAAGCGCTTCAACGTCTTCCCGGCGTCCAGATCAGCCGCGCCGAAGAAGGGCGCGATGCCACGCTCAGCATTCGCGGCCTGCCAGGTGAATATGCGCTGCCGACGATCAACGGCGTATTCTATGCGCAACCGCTTGTCCTCAGTTCCAATCCGTTTGGTGCGTATCCGTCGGACATTTTCAACGCAGCTCGCGTTGAGAAAACGCCGATGGCCGATGTTCAGTCGGGCGCCATCGCCGGCCGAGTCGATATGCAGATCGGCGGTGCTCTCGACGCCAAGGACGTGCGGAAATTCAAACTTTCCTACGAGTATAATGAACTCGGAGGGCTGGGCGCGCCTGGCGCCGCCCTGCGCTGGAACCACCACTTTACGCCCGATCTGGCGGTCAGCGTAAACCTTGCCTACCAGACCCAGAATTTCCGCCGCGACCAGATACTGTTCACCAGCTACAATACGCTGAGCGCGACCAATACGCAGAACTTCGCGGCGCTGTATTCCGACTACTACGCGCCGAGCTGCGTGGGAACGACGCTGACCTACTGCACCGCGACGCCAACCGGCACCGCCGCGACCGCCTCCAGCGGCATCCTGTATCTGGCTGTGCCGCGACAGTACACGCGCATGAACAAAGGCCAGACACTGGCCTATTCGGCCGGGGTGGAGTATCGGGTCAACGACGACCTGAAGATCGGCCTGAACGGCTTCTATTCCAACAAAAACATGGATGGAACGCATCAGTACTACGCCATCGCCACCGCCAATGGATCCGGCGTCACCATTGTTCCGCAGTCCGCTCCGGAAAAGCTCGCCGATGGCCGCTGGATCGTCCACGACGTCAAGGTCCTGAACCCGGACGTCTGGATGTCGACGCGTGAATACTTCACCCGGTCGCAGGCACAAGGCGTGTTCGCTACCGCGGACTTCACGCCCGGCAAGTGGAAGATCAACGCCATTGTTTCACAAAGCAGTTCCGACGCCTTCTTCCTGGAACAGCAGTATGACTTCGAAACGTTGAATATAGCAGGGACCCCTCTGGGCGGCGCTGGTAATGGTATTGTCGGCCAATGGAACACGGGCGCGGGGTCTGTCGACGACTTTGTTTTCCATCTGACACCGCCGGCCGGTCAGTCCACTCTTGTCCATGCGCAGCCCGCAACCGGGTCGTGGAACTGGGGCGGCCCGTCCAATTCCAACAATTATTTGAACGGCACAACCGCCGCCAACAGCACCAATCAGTTGCGTTTCACGGGCTCGCCGAGCTGGGGGCAGCAGCACGTCTCGACCGCCAAGATCCACGCCGAATATCCGCTGTCCGAGATGTTCAGCCTGGCCGGCGGTATTGAGGATAGCCACATCCAGTATGATTCCCAGGCCGTCCGGACCAGCGCCTATGGCATACAGGCGCAGAACCTGACGCAATCGATGATCAAGCCGTCACCCTTCATGGATGACTTCTTTGGTGGTGCGCTCGGCAGCAATGGTCTGTCGACCTGGACGATTTCGGATGAGTCTTATCTGGATGCGATTCAGCCCGTGGCCGTCTATCCAGGCGCCAGCCTCAGTCCCCTGGGCTACAATATTGTCTACGGCGACGGGCAGTACGCGCGTTTCAACTTCACCTACGGAACCGACACCAGCGCGGCTTTCCTTCAGGCCAGGTATAAGACGCAGCTGTTCGGTATTCCCGTTCGCGGCAATGTCGGCTTACGCTATGAGGAGCTCGTTACAACCACCGACGCCCTGACCAGGGTGTCGACCGCCGGTGGGCCGCTGGGGGCGCCAAGCGATTTCAAGTACACGACCTTCGAGTCGAAGCACAACTACATGCTGCCGTCGGCCATCATCGTCGCCGACCTGACCGACAATCTCGTCCTGCGCCTGGCTGACTACAAGTCTTACGCGGCCCCGCTCATCCGCCAGAACACGCCGGTCAGCGTCGTGGGCACGCCGACGGTGGACGCCTCCGGTAATACGTCCGTCGGGGTCACCTACGGCAATCCGAATATCCATCCGTACCTGGCGGAATCCCAGGATATCTCTCTGGAATGGTACAATCGCCGCGGCAGCGTCATCTCGCTTGCCTATTATCAGAAGACGATTACCGGCTTCATCGCCTCGATCGTCGACAAGAGCCTGGTGTGCCCGGCCGATGCCAGCCAGTATGGCTTAGGAACCCTGACCTGGGACTCCGTCACTGCCACTTGCCAGTCCAGCCTGGCGGCGCCAGGTACGAAATTCTACGTCAACTTCTCCGGAAACATGAACTACGAACAGCCCATCCGCGTGCGTGGCTATGAGTTCAACATCCAGCAGAACTTCGACTGGCTGCCGCACCCGTTCAACAATCTCGGCACGGTCTTCAACTATACCAATACGAAGACAGGCGGCACGATCAACGGCGCGGTGGTCACACTGAACAACGTATCGCCGCAGTCGGTGAACTGGGTCACCTATTACGAAACGAAGAAGTGGGGTATCCGCACGACTTATAGCTGGCGCGCGACCTATTCGCCGAGCACCTTTTATCAGCCGGTGAACAACATCAAGGTGGTGGCGCGCGACCAGTGGGACCTGTCGGCGACCTATAACCTGTCCGACCGCTTCAGCGTGCAGGTCTCCGGGTTCAACCTGACCAACCAGCAGGTCTACCGCTACACCAACCAGCCTGAGCTGCCGGCCTATCACGACCTCGATGGGCGCACCTTTACCGTCGCCCTGAAGGGGACGTTTTAGGAACGGGACGTCCTCCCCGTCCCAACTTATGGCGGCAAACGGGTCCCCGCTGTTTGCCGTCTTTTTTTATAACGCGACACAGCCAAGCGGCTTAAAGAACAGCCGTCAGTATGCGATATCGTCTTACCTTTGGGAGCATCCTATGAGACAATCGGTTTTAGGCGTGGCGATCCTGGCTCTGACGGTGTGTGCTTTCGGCGCTGGCGCCCAGCCGGTCACCCTGTGGGATGGACAGGCCACCGCCAGCATTGTGCATGACGGCACAAAGACCGGCACGCTCGCCGCCAGTATGCTCGCGAATGATCTGGGTGCCCTGACCGGGCGTGCGGCCGCCGTATCGACGACGATAAGCGAATGCGGCGCCGTCTGCGTTGTGATCGGCACTTACGATTCCCAACTTATCGCCGGCATTGCGGCGAAAGCCGGCATTCGGCCTGACGTGCTAAAGGATCAGTGGGAACGCTATGAGCGTGTCGCCTTCTCTGCTGATGGCAAAACGTTTCTGGTCATCGCGGGGTCGGACCGGCGCGGAATGATATATGGCGTGGTCGATCTTACCCGTGAAATGGGAGTATCGGCCTGGGAATGGTGGGCGGACGTGACGCCGAGGAAGGTGAGCCATCTCGCCGTCGATGGCGACGATACCGTGTCGCAATCGCCGTCCGTGCAATACCGGGGCTTTTTCCTCAATGACGAAGACTGGGGGCTGCAGCCCTGGGCCGCAAAAACCTATGAGCCCGAAACTGGCGACATTGGGCCCAAAACCTATAGCCGCATATTCGAACTGATGTGGCGCCTGAAGGCCAATACGATCTGGCCGGCGATGCACGACGTGACGAAGCCGTTTTACACCTATGCCGGCAATCCGCAGGTGGCCGAGGACTACGCCATTGTCGTCGGGACGTCGCATGCCGAACCGATGATGCGCAACAACGTGAGGGAGTGGGACAAGAAGACGCGCGGCGAATTCAATTTCCTGACCAACCGCGACGGCCTGACGCGGTACTGGCAGGAGCGGGCGGTCGAATCCAAGCCGTTTGAAAACATCTACACATTGGGCCTGCGTGGCATTCACGACAGTCCGATGGAAGGGGCAAGGACGGACGAAGAACGTAAAGCCGTTACGGAAGAGGTGATTTCAGTCCAGCGGGATCTTCTGGCCGCCGCGCTCAATCGGCCGATGGAGACGATCCCGCAAGCCCTGACGATCTATAAGGAAGTCGAGGAGACCTATAACGCGGGACTGAAGGTGCCTGATGACGTCATGCTGGTCTGGTGTGACGACAATTACGGATATCTTACCCGGCTCAGTTCACCACAAGAGCAGAAGCGGTCCGGAGGCGCGGGGGTGTATTACCACGTCTCGTACTGGGGGCGGCCGCACGACTATCTATGGCTTTCGACAACCCATCCCGGTCTCATCCGTGAACAGATGGAGCGGGCCTGGACGACGAACGCGCGCCGCGAATGGATATTCAACGTCGGCGACATCAAGCCCAGCGAATATCTGGCGACCTATCTCATGGACCTGGCCTTCGACCACAAGACCTTCGAAGAGGCGCCTCATGAACATATCCGGCGCTTCATGGGCCAGCAGTTCGGGGCAGATCTGGCCCCGGAAATCGCGGCCATCATGATACGCTACTACGACCTTGCGTTTGAGCGGCGGCCGGAATTCATGGGCTGGAGCCAGACCGAGCCGACGACGCCGACGCGCATCACCGCCTATGTCCAGTCCGACGGCGAAGAAGCCCAAAACCGCCTGGCGGCTTACGCAGACCTGGTCGCACGCGCGGAAAAGGTTGCCGCTGCCTTGCCGGCGGATCGCCAGGACGCCTTCTTCCAGCTTGTCCTTTATCCGGTTCGCAGCGCTGCCAATCTCAATGCGCGGGTCCTGAATCACGACCTGTC
>CAMLLA010000202.1 GCA_946480525.1 uncultured Asticcacaulis sp.
AATGCAGGGTCCCAGGTGCTGCAACCGGGCGACTGCGCCGGTTTCAAGGCCGGCGTGCCCGACGGCCACGTACTTATCAATCGCGGGACTGAGGAGGTTGTCTATCTCGAAGTCGGCGACCGCACGCCGGGTGATACGGCGGCCTATCCGGACGATGACATTGCGGCCGAAATGGTTGACGGTGCGTGGAGGTTTACCCACAAGGACGGAACGTCTTACCCATGAAGTACGAGGAGCGCGCACCGTCGCCACGCCTGGCCCCGTTTGTCGAGCGGTTCTGGGCGTTCGGGGCCGACGCCGGCGATCCTGAAAGTTATGAGCACGTCATCGTTCCGGACGGCACGGCCAATATTGCCGTGATCTCACCGATGCCGGGCGGCGCCTTTGTCAGCGTGGCAGGGCCGTCACCAGTGGCAGTACGTGTGCCTGTGCAACGTGGACTGACCTACCACGGCGTGCGTATACGCGCTGGCGCATGGCGCGCCGTGCTGGGGTCTGAGGTGGCCGGTCTGGTTGGACAGAAGATGCCTATGATGCTGCTGTCGCCAGAACTGGGAGCGGATATCCAGGCGGCGTGCGGCGAGGCGGACAGTCTTTCCCGTTTTGCCGAACGATTTGAAGCGGCCGTATCCGGGCGATTCGAGGAAGGCTTGCTGGATCGGGAGGTCTGCGCCTTGGCGCAGAAGCTGATCGACAGCGATGGCTTTGCAGCAATGACGGACCTCATGGCCGGCAGTGCGATCGGCGAACGCCAGTTGCGACGCCGTTTCCAACGCGAGACCGGACTGTCGCCAAAAGTGTTCGCCCGGCTGCGGCGCGTGCGTCGGGCCTGTATCGACCTGGCCTATCAACGGCCGGGCAGTGTCGCGACGATTTCGGCCGATCATGGCTATGCCGACCAGGCGCATTTCACGCGAGAATTGAAGGCGGTGTATGACATGTCGCCGCGCCAACTGCGTACCTATCTTGACCAGATAAGGCATTTCAATCTCATGGAGCTCAACTGAGCGGACGTCCGAAATCTTCAAGCTGTGAGTCTGGCGCCGTGTTAGTCTGCCCTGTTGCAGAGGGAGATTCACATGTTCAAAACCGTATTTGCCGCCGGTGCGCTTATCGCCGCGCTCGCTATGCCCGCCATCGCCGCTGAGCCGGCCGCGCCGCTAGCCAAGTTCGACGTCATGAAGGGCGTTTGGAAGGGCGACGCCAAGGGCTACGGCCCCGGCGGCGTGCCGTTCACCGTCACCCAGACCGAGCGGATCGGCGCGCTTTTGGGCGGCGACATTCTCGTTGTCGAGGGAACGGGCTACCAGGCCGACGGGAAGGTGGCTTTCAATGCCTTTGGCGTGATCTCCTGGAACGCTCAGACGCAAGGTTATGAGTTCCGCGCCTATACCGACGGCCGGTCCGGCACTTTTAAAATGACGCCAACCGATACTGGCGCGGTGTGGGAAATGCCGGCAGGGCCCAATGCCAATATCGTCAGCACCATCACGATCAAGGACGGCACCTGGCACGAAGTCCAGCAGTACGTCGCGCAGGGCCAGCCGGCGCGTACCGTCGTCGAAATGAACCTCAAGCGCGTCGGTGACAGCGAATGGCCGGCCGCAGGCGCGATCAAGCCGTAAGCCACTCACGCCTGAATGAAAATAGCCACCTGCCCAGGGGCGGGTGGCTATTTGTTTTAGCGCTTCTTCTTTTTCTTCATGTTCTTGACGCCGTCGCGCGGTCCACCCTTTTTTGCCCCGCGCGGTTCGTCGCGGAAACCCGGCTTCTTCGGGCCTTTGCTGCGCGACGGAAACGTATCGGCACGTTTGCGGATGCCGAGGCGGGGACGGGGCGCATTGGGATCAGCCTTTTCCGGCTCCGACAGCATCTTGAACAACAGCCCGCCGGTGACCGGCACGGCTTCGGACAGTTCGACCTCGACTTTTTCCCCCAGCCGCCAGCGCGTGCCTGAGCGTTCGCCGATCAGGGCGTGCTGGACGTCGTCGTGGATATAGTAGTCGTTGCCGAGGCTTGAAACCGGCACCAGCCCATCGGCGCCGGTGTCGTCCAGCTTCACGAACAAGCCAAAGCGCGTCACGCCGGTAATACGGCCATGGAAAGAGGCGCCGACCTTGTCATGCAGGTAGGCCGCGATATAGCGCTCGATGGCTTCGCGTTCGGCCTGCATCGACCGGCGCTCGGTCTGGGTGATGTGGTCGGCCGTGTCCGCCATCGTCTTGATGTCGTAGTCGGTCAGGCCGTCGTCGCCCAGCTTCAGCGCGCGGATCAGCGCCCGGTGCACGACCAGGTCAGCATAGCGGCGGATCGGCGAGGTGAAGTGGGCATAGTGATCGAGGTTCAGGCCGAAATGGCCATAGTTCTCGTTGCTGTAGTGCGCCTGCATCTGGGTGCGCAGGACGACTTCGTTGATGATCTCGGCGTTTTCCGTGTCCTTCGCCTGCTCGAGCAGGCGGTTGAAACGCTCGGTGCGCGGCGGTTCGCCCTTGTTCCACGGCAGGCCGAGCGTGCCCAGGAAGTCGGCCAGGTTGCCGACCTTCTCCATCGAAGGCGCTTCGTGGACGCGGTAGATCAGCGGTGTCCGGTGCTTTTCCAGTTCCTCGGCGGCGCTGACATTGGCCTGGATCATCATCTCTTCGATGAGTTGCATGGCGTCCAGGCTGACGCGCGGTTCGATCTTGACGACATTGCCGTCGGCATCGAGATGGACGCGGCGTTCCGGCGAGTTGATGGCCAGCGGCTGACGCGCCTTGCGGCCCTTGCCGAGGCAGGCATGGGCGGCCCAAAGCGGCTTCAACAGCGTCTCAAGGATCGGGCCGGTCTTGTCGTCGGGATTGCCGTCGATGGCGGCCTGTGCCTGCTCATAGCTCAGCTTGGCCGCGGAACGCATCAGGCCGCGGACGAACTTGTGGCCCGTCTTTTTGCCAGAGGCATCGAAGACCATGCGCACGGCCATGGTGGCGCGGTTTTCTCCTTCCTGCAGCGAGCACAGGCCCGACGACAGAACGTGCGGCAGCATGGGTTCGACGCGGTCGGGGAAGTAGGTCGAGTTGCCTTTTTCGCGGGCGTCGCGGTCGAGCGACGAGCCCGGCGTGACGTAGTGGGCGACGTCGGCAATCGCCACCCAGACGACATAGCCGCCGGGATTGGCGGCATCGTCATCGGCGTGAGCATAGACGGCGTCGTCGTGGTCCTTGGCATCGACGGGATCGATGGTGACAAAGGGCAGGTCGCGCAGGTCGGTGCGCTTACCCAGATCCGGCGCCTTGGCCGATTTGGCTTCGTCCTCGGTCGAGGTCTGGAAGCCAGTCGGCAGGCCGTGGCTGTGGATGGCCATGACCGAAGCGATACGTGGGCTGTCCTCCTTGCCGATGACTTCGATGACTCGGACCGGCTTGGGGCCATAGCGGTGATTGCCGCCAGCGGGCGCCGCCAGGACGACATCGCCATCTTCCAGCTCTTCGATTTTGGCGCCGGTCAGGACGAAGCTGTCCTTTTCCTTGCGGTTGACGCTTTCCAGGCGGATTTCGCGGCGGCCTTTGCGGACCACGCCGACAAGGCGCGGCGCATCCTGGTCGAGGACCTTGACGAGGTGGGCAACCCAGCCGTCCGATACCTTCTCGAAGCGGACATAGAGGCGGTCATAGAGTTTCGGCGGCGTCTGCTGGGCGCTTTTCTTGAGCGGCGCCAGACGGGCGAGCGGCGTTTTGGACTCCTCAGGCTTGCCCCACTTGACCCACAGTTCGCCATCGATGTCGCGCTCGACGACTTCGACTACGCCGGTTTCGGGCAGTTGCCCTATGGCGCCAAAGGTCTTGCGACCGCGCTTGTCCAACTTGCCGGCTTCGGAAAGGGCTTTCAGGCGATGGCGCAGCGCGCGGCGGTCCTCACCCTTGAGGCCATACATGCGGGCAATGTCGGAGAGATCGAGTTCGCGATTTTCCTGCAGGGTCTTCAGAAGGGTTTGATCATCGGGCAGCCCCTGCGGCAGCCGAACCTTCTCTTGCTTTATCTTTTTCATCATTCGTTCTCTTACATGGTTCGTCGCATCAAGGAAAGCAAGGCCGTTACCGATCCAACCAGATTGTCCGGGCGTATAGGGCTGATCACCGAAAGACACACCGATGCATCGCCGCCTGCTTTTGCTGAGTTTCGCCTGTTTGTTTGCCACACCTGTATTTGCCGAAGTCCCGCAGCTTCCCGGCGCGCAAAAGGTTGGGGCAGGGCGGATGACCTATCTGAGCCTGCCGGTTTTCGATGCGACGTTGTATGCACCGGGTGGCGTATATTCGGCATCCAAACCGTTCGCGCTCAAGCTTTCCTATCTGCGGACGCTTAAGGGCCGTGATATCGCGCGCAATTCGGTCGAGCAAATGCGCCGCCAGGGCCATAGCGAAACCAAACTCGGCGTCTGGGGCAAGGCTATGGCAGGCATCTTCCCGGATGTGTCAAAGGGCACGAGCCTGACGGGTGTGCGCCACGCCGATGGATCGACCAGCTTTTATCAGGCTGGCAAGGTGATCGGTCGCGTCGAAGATCCTGCCTTTGGCCGCGCCTTCTTCGATATCTGGCTGGGGGAAAAGACCTCTCAGCCGGCCTTGCGCAAACAACTGCTCGGAAACGGCTAATGACCAATACCTGGATTATCGGCGCGTCGAGCGGTATCGGCGAAGCCCTGGCGGTTGAATTGGCGAAGCGCGGCGAAACGGTCTGCGTGACGGCGCGCAACACCAGGGCGCTCGAAGGTGTAAAGGCGCGTCTCTCGGGGCATGGGCATTTGGCCTTGCCAGCTGACGTCACCGATATCGCTACGCTGATGTCGGCGGCCCAGCAGCTATTTCACGCCTGGACGCAGATCGATCGCATTATCTTTATGGCTGGCGCGTATACGCCCATGCACCTTGGCGAACTCGACCTGAAGGAAACGTGCGCCATCATCGATATCAATCTGACGGGCGCCTTCAACACGGTCGAAACCGCGCTCAGTCTGATGAAGGCGCAGACCGGCGGCCAGATCGTCCTGTGCGGCAGCGTCGCCGGTTATCGCGGCCTGCCCAATGCCCAGCCCTACGCGGCGACCAAGGCCGGCGTCATTTCGCTGGCCAATTCGCTGCGTGCCGAATGGGGGCACAGGCTCGACATCAAGCTGATTAATCCGGGTTTTGTCACGTCGCGCCTGACCGACAAGAACGATTTCGACATGCCGATGAAGATATCGCCCGAAGAAGCGGCGCGGATCATCGCCAACGGCCTGAACAGCAGGCGCTTCGAAATTCATTTCCCGGCCGCGTTTTCATTCAGCGCCAAATTGCTGGCACTTCTGCCGGATGGCGTGTTCTTCAAGGCGGTGAAGGGGATGAAGTCCTAGCGCGGCTCCATTCCGAAAGGACAATCCCGCCGATCACGAGCGCCATGGCCACGATGTGGAATGCTTCGAGCGGCGCGCGCAGGATGATCACCGACAGGATGACACCGAACACCGGCAGCAGGTTGATAAACAATCCGGCGCGATTGGCGCCGATCAGTTCGACCCCGGCGACATAGGTCCCCGATGCAACCAGCGATGCAAAGATGCCGGCATAGACGATGACACCCCAGCCGGTCGCGTCCGGCCAGGCGAAGGCCTGGTGGCTGTAGGTCCAGATCAGGAAAGGAATGCAGGCGATCACCGCGCCGATGCACGGAATGGCAATCAAAGTCTGCCAATGGACCGGCGGCTTCCACTTCAGGCCGACCGTATAGCCGGCATAGATGACCGCCGAAAGCAGCATCAGGGCGTCGCCGATATTGACCTCAAGGCGCAGCAGCCGCGATGGATCGCCATGGCTGGCGGTCACGACGACCCCGGCCAGGGTCAGCCCGAAGCCCGCCAGGTGTGCCACCGTCGCCTTGACACGGAACAGGGCGAAGTTGCCGAGAAAGATCATCAGCGGGATGGCTGCCTGTTCGATCATGACATTGACGACGCTGGCATGGTTCAGCGCGGTGTAGAGCAACAGGTTGAACAGGCCGAACCCGAAGATGCCGTAGACGATCAACAGCGGCCAATGACGCTTGATGACCGGCCAGTCGCGTTTCAGCTTCGGCCACGCCAGCGGTATGATGATGAGCATCGCCATGAACCAGCGCAGGCTGGTCAGAAGGACAGGATGAACGTGTCCGGCGGCGATCTTGCCGGCGACACTGTTGCCTGCCCAGATCAGGGTGGTGAGGCTCAACAGGACATAGGCGCGGCTGGAAACACTGAGGCGGGGCATGCCGGGCTTATGGGCGCAATTGCCACACGATACAAGTCAGGGAAGCTCGGCCTGGCCCGGGGCAATGGCTCTGAAGCGCGGTAACCAGCGCAGGGAAAAGCCAGGCGCAAAGTCGTAGCGACCATTCACACCGATTTCCGACGCGCGGCGCGGATTCAGCCAGCGCGTCGCCTGCAGGTGCCACTGGCCATCATTATCCTGCCACGCACGCGCGTCAAAAGGCATGGGGTTCTCAGGCTTGAACCGCCATGTGGTATCGTAGACGCAGGTCGCTGTCAGATGCCGGGAGTCCTGCCACGCTATGACGCGGCAACGCGGCGTAAATGCCGCCACGGATTTCTGGGTTTTCCAATCCCTGAGGACGAAGCCCGGCCGTTCCGATGTCCGATAAAAGGCATTGTCACCAAAACCGACCATGGAGCCTTCAGGGGACGCAGCAAGGTCTGTCACCAACTCGCCTTTACCCGCCGGCCCGATAAGTAGCCGGATATATAAGGTATCTCGACGGCATGTAACGACAGCCAGCGGCTCCATCCGGGCGGATGCCGGATCCCGGACGGATATCGCCTTGACGAGTCTGTAGGCGTCGCAGGGCGCGTTGGCTGGGTCCTTGTCCAGGTCTGTGCTGGCGGAGCTTCGCGGCAAAAGTCGTGCAATCGGCTTAGCCGCATAGAAGATCGTCAGTGTCTCGCCATCTCTGCTTGCCAGCCTTGGATAGTCTTTCAGTACGCTCGCGTCGCGCGCGTCAGCCAGGCAGTTGAAATAGGCGTAGTCATAGGATGTACCATCGTTCCCGGCTCTTTGGGCGGTGCAGCCTTCTGGCAGCGGATGTAACGGGCGCGCGGGAAGACCAAAGGCCAGCCAGGTATGGAAGCCGATATAGGCGATTGCCATCACGGCAAGAATGATCGTGCCCGTAGCTGTCAGTTTCTGCATAAGTTCCCCCGTCGATGTTAGCTTAGCAACGCCGGAAGATTGCGCAAGCGGCCAAGTGACGGACCGTGGCCGCGCATTCGAACCATAAGATTTTCAACGCTGCGCCACGTTTTTTCTTGGCCTTTCGGTGAAAGTCTTATAGCGACCTGCAACAAATCTCGGGGAAATGCATGTCCATTCTCGTCGTCAAATTCGGTGGTTCGGTTCTGGTGTCGGAAAGCGCGCTTCAGCGCGCCGTGTCGGAAATCTACCGCTATGTCCGCGATGCCCACAAAGTCGTCGCCATTGTGTCGGCCTTCAAGGGCGAGACCGACCAACTGCTGCGTCTGGCCGGCGCCTACACCCAGGCCTCGACCAGCTCGGCGACGCCGCACCT
>CAMLLA010000203.1 GCA_946480525.1 uncultured Asticcacaulis sp.
GGTTATATCCACGCGGTTGGCCAGTTCAGTCAGCGTCATATTTCGCTTTGCCAGCAACTCGTCGAGCTTGACGACGACCGGCATCAGACCGTCCCTTCCAGATCGGAGCTCATGGTAACACCTTGCCGAAATACGCGGGCCAGGATGAACAGAACCAGGGTCAGCAACCAGCCGCTGGGGTTGATCCCCGAGCCCTGCAGGATTTGTGCATAGGCGGGGTCCTGACCGTGCATTATAGCCGCTGCCCACATCCATAGCCCGCCAATCTTCAACGCTAAAAGATTTGCCGCCACACTCAGCCATCCCATTATCTCAAGACGGCGTGCATTTTCCGGCACAAAGGGATTACCCTCGGCGACACTGCTTACAAGCCGCCGCAGTTGCGTCAGGAACGCGAAGCCGACGATTGCCATGGCGGCGACCGCCAATAAGTTCGTGGACATGATAAAGGGCATGCTGTCGGCATCGACATACTTTATTCCGGCCATGGCGGCTGCCATGCGGTCTTTTATCACCCATACAAGCAGGGAAGTGCCTGCTGAGATCACAGCAAGGATAGCCAGACCTGCCATGCACAGCAGCGAAACGAAATGCGTTACGATCAAAAGTGGGTCCCGCAGACGCGAGGCCACGGTCGAAATCGGCCGGAAAAAGGTGTTTGCGGACAGGCCATTATGAACAGACGACATTATTCACTCCTTTGGTTCTTTCTTATCGATAAACGATAATACGGCCTGCCTATTTATTGTCAATCGATAATATCGATAAACGATAAACAATAAACAACCTTGGGAGCAGTGCGCTGAATGGTGCCGCAGGGCGGTTACGACTGGTTGGATGCCGATGCAAATGGTAGTCCAAGGGCAGGGCCTGGATGGCGTAACCTTTCCATAGGAGCAACTGTCATGGTCCAGAAACATGCCCGCCGGCCCTCGCTTCATCCTTGGATAGATACGGTCTGGCAGACCGTGTGTCTGAGTGACGGGATATACAAGGCCACACCGGACGGTTCCTGGGATCTGATCCGCAGTGTGGCGCCTGACGGGGCATCCGTAGTGTTCCTGAGTGGCCAGGCAACAGAGCCGGTCAAGGTGCCATATCTGGAAGGCGAGTCCTCGGTCGTCATTTCCTTCGCCGCCCATGTCTATCTGGCAGGTGACAAGGAGGTGCGAACGGGCGAGGCTGTGCGTCCATTGGAAGTCAGGGGCGAAAGGTTCTTATTGGACGGCGTGACGCTGCCGCTGCCGACCTTTCAGAACGCCGAAAGTCTTGTCGACGAGATGATCGGGGCAGGGCTTCTTCTGTCCGATGATATCGTGGCGAAGGCTTTTACCGCGAAGCCTAAGGCCGCTTCCAGGCGCTCGGTGCAACTGCACTTCAAGCATACTACGGGAATTACACAGAAAGACTTTCAATTGATCCGCCGGGCCCAGGAAGCCGTGCGGCGTCTGAAGGACGGCGAAAATGCGGCGGCTGTGGCCGTTGATCTCGGCTATACGGATCAGCCGCACATGATCAAGTCGATAAAGAAGATAATGGGCGCATTGCCATCTAACCTCGAAGCCGTTCACAAGATCTGACGCCGGCGATTTGCGCGGCCGGCGTCAGGCTCAGTACTTCGGTTATGTCGTTATAAGCGTTGCAAAGGTCTTGATATCGTTGACATAAAAGGTCGGGTCTTCCCAGGCGGCGAAATGGCCCGCCGTTGCCATGTCGTGGAACTGCACGACATTTCCCGCGGTCTGGCGATCCGCCCATTCGCGGGGTAGCCGCACGCCACCAGGGATCGGAGCTTCGGTCGCCACCGCGACTGGAACCCTGGTGGTTTGCCCCTTGATAGAGGGCGGCTGCATGGCATTCTGATTGTAATTGCGGAAGGATGAGGCCGCAGTCTCGGTCAGCCAGTAGATCATGATATTGGTCAAAAGCGCGTCGCGGCCAAACCTGGCATCGGCCTCATCGCCCAATCCCATTCCCGCCATGAAGCTCATGATCCATGCCGCAAGTCCGACCGGCGAGTCATTCATCGCGAAGGCGAGACTTTGCGGCTTTGTGGCCTGGACGAGGTTGAATGCGCCATGCGCGAAAAACCACTGCTGGATCGCCCCGGCATAGCCTTGTTCCGGTTCACTTAGGACGCTGAAGTCCGTGGTGTGGTCTGGATAGCCGACGTCCGTTACATGGTAACCGATCAGCTTATCCGCATGGTGCTGCGACAAAGACATGGCAATGACCGAACCCAGGTCGCCACCTGTCGCAATGAAGCGATCGTACCCCAGGACGTCGTTCATGAGCCGGGCGAAAATATCAGCCACCTTGTCCGAGGGGAGGGCTGTCTTTCCGGAAAAGCCAAAGCCTGGAATGGACGGCACGACAACATGAAAGTCGTCCGCCAAGGCTTCCACGACCTTATGATACCGGTAAAAGCTGTCGGGCCATCCGTGGATCAAGAGGATTGCCGGCGCGTCTTTCTTCCTCGACGGTTGATGAACGAAATGCAGGTCGATGCCGTCAATTTCGACCTTGTAGTTCGGCAGCGCGTTCAGGCTCGCTTCGGCTGTTCGCCAGTCGTAGTCATTGAGCCAGTAGTCGGTCAGGCGCTTTATGTAATCCAGGTTTGTGCCAGTCATCCATCCCGCGTCCGCGGGTTCATCCGGCCAGCGCGTATGCTGCAGACGGGCCTTGAGATCGGCGAGTTGATCATCGGAAAAGGTGATCTTAAAGGGTGTGGGCTTAGTCATGGCGATGGGCTCCTGTGCAGGGGGGCGACGAGACGCGGCGCTACCGAGAAAGACCGGCTGCGAAGGTTTTTTTTGCAAAATCGCGTCGGTTCATTTTCGTAGCTCCGTGTGTTCAACGGAGCCAAATTACCGGGGGCGGGGCATCTGAGATTGTAGTTTTGCGCAAATCGTCCGGGATTAGGTGCCGACCCAGCGACATACCTTGTGCGCCCGAGTAGAAATGTCACTGGTATAGCCTTGCGAGGCGAGGGCCCCGCGTAGCACCTTGATGACATGTGTCACTCGTCTTGCCCGTCTGCACCGCTATCATTGCGGCAGTATGAAAGGCAAGACGATGCGCAAATTCGCAGTATTAGTGTCCGCCGGACTAGTGACGGTAGCGGCAATCTGGCTTCTGTTCCGGCCGTTGATTGAATGGCCATTCGGATGGCAGCCCTGCCGAAACCTCAGGCTGCGCAAGCCGCCAAGGCTACGGATGCCAAATACGCCAGGCTTCAGGCTTTTCTCGCGGAGCAATATGCCAGTGGGCGTTACCCGAGCCTGTCCGCCGCCGTCAGCATCGATGGCAAGGTCGTTTGGTCGTCAGCCATGGGCTATGCCGACTTGCGAACGCTGGCGCCTGTGACGACGCGCAGCCAGTACCGCATCGGTTCCAGCAGCAAGGCGGTTAATGCGACGCTGGCCGCCATTCTGGTCAATCAGGGCAGGTTGGACGTCGATGCGCCGATTACGCGCTATATCGACTATTTTCCGGACAAGGGGGCGCCGATCACGACACGGCAGTTGTTGTCGCACACGGCCGGCATCCGGCACTATGGCGTGTGTTTCTGTACACCGATCTGGGACTATGAAAATACCCGCCATTTCGACAGCGTCGAGGCGGCCGTCGCGACCTTTGCCGGCTCGCCGCTGCTATTCAAACCGGGAACGGCCTTTGCCTATTCTAGCTACGGGACCGTCCTGTCGAGCGGCGTCCTGGAGGCGGCCGGTGGAAAACCCTACCTGACGCTGATCCAGCAGCAAGTTGCGGTGCCGCTGGGGCTGGCTGGCTTGTCCGCCGATGACAGGATTATTCCGTGCGACCATCGGGTGCGGCCCTATGAGCTCGCCGACGGACAGTTCCGTGACGCGCTGGCGACGGACGACAGCATCAAATGGGCGGGCGGCGGCTTCGTTGCGGCGCCGGAAGACCTTGCTAAATTAGGTGGGGCCTGGATGACGAACGCATTGTTTCCGCCCGAGGTACGCACGGCGTTCTGGACACCGCAACCGCTGGCGGACGGGACGCCTAATCCACAGAACTACGCATTGGGCTGGCGCGTCGGTGAGGTGGCGTTGGACGATGGCACCAAGGTTCGGGTGGTCCACCACAACGGCACAGCAAAGGGCGCGGCTTCGAGTTTCATGCTCTTCCCCGACTATGGTATTGCGGTTTCCGTTATGACAAACAAAGGGATACACGGCGGCAGCGACCCTTTCCGAGGGTTTGCCGAGACGCTTGGGCTTCTGATCGTGACGGACGATGCAACAGATTGAACAGAGGCGGCGCGTCCTCGGGCTGGCGCTGGATGGTCCGACCATTTGGCTGTCCTATCTGCTGCTCTATGTGTGGCCGTGGGTCATTGAGCCGCCCAGGCCCTTGGAGTGGCAGGCATCGCTTGCCGCTGCGCCCGTTTTCCTGGTTGCATATTACCTGTCGTTCGACCTGCGTGGCCGCGCGGCGTGGCCGGGGATCGCCGTCATTATGCTGTTGTCCCTTGGGCTGGGACATCTGACGGCGGCCGCCAGTATTGTGTCGCTGTTTGCCGTCATGATCGCGGTGCAAAGCCAGAGGGGAAGGGTGCGACGCTATTGGCTGATCGGCATGACTGCGGTGACGGCGCTTTGCGTTGTGACCGGCTGGGTTTCGTGGATATTCGCGCTCGGCGCCGTATTTTTCGGCGCGCTAATGGCGGCGGCAACGGCGGCAAACTGCCAGCTTCAGGACCAGGCGGAGCAGTTAGTCCGCGCCCAGGCGCAAGCGGAGGCGCTGGCGGTCATGAGCGAGCGCGAACGGATTTCCCGCGACCTGCACGATGTCGTCGGTCAATCATTTTCGACCATCGTGCTCAAGTCCGATCTGGCGTCACGGGTATTCGAAGACGCGCCGGAGCGCGCACGAAAAGAGTTGGAAGACATCAATGCTGTCGGGCGCAGCGCGCTTCACGAGATACGATCGGTCATTCGGGGGCTCAATCATTCGACGCTTCTGGCCGCGACGGCTCAGGTGCGTACCTTGCTGGACGCCGCGGATGTCGAACTCTCCTTCGCCAACAGCGCTGAGAATTTGCCTGACAGTATCGAACACGCGCTGGCTATGGTGATGCGTGAGGCCGTCACCAATGTCGTTCGCCACGCTGAGGCCAGCACATGTACCATCGCGATTCACGAGGGGAATGGTCTTATTCATATGGAGATTTCCGACAACGGCCGCGGCGGGCCGATTGTCTTCGGTCATGGCCTTGGCGGCATCAAACGGCGCGTTGCGGAGCTGGGCGGCGCGTTCGAAATCAGCGCTCAGACGCCGGCAGGTGTTAAGATTTCTGTTAACTTTCAGATGAATAGAGGAGAGCGATTATGATCCGAATCCTCGTCGTGGAGGATCAGGCCATGATCCTGGGCGCCATCGCCGGGCTTCTGTCCCTGGAGAAAGACTTTTTGGTCGTTGGCACGGCGGTCAACGGGCGTGTAGCGCTTGACATGATGACGATGTGCCAGCCGGACATCGTTGTCAGCGATATTGAGATGAGCGACATGGGCGGTATCGACCTTGCGCTCAATCTGCAAGCCGGCGCACAGAAAGCGAAGGTGCTTATTGTTACGACGTTTGCGCGACCGGGCTATCTGCAGCGTGCGCTGGCGGCAGGTGCGCGCGGCTATCTGCTGAAAGACACGCCGTCGCATGAACTGGCGCGAACCATCCGGCGCATAATGGCGGGTGAGCGTGTCATTGACTGCCAGCTTCAGGATTTGGTGCAGCCTGACCTGATGGATCCGCTGAACAATCGCGAACGCGAAGTGCTGCGTCTGGCCGAGTTTGGACACAGCACCAAGTCGATAGCGCGTTTGATGAACAGGGCGCCCGGAACGGTTCGCAATGAACTGTCCGAAGCCATGCAGAAGCTCAATGCGGCAAACCGCATAGAGGCGTGCCGGATTGCGCGCCAGATGGGTTGGCTATGAACGAAAACAGGGGTTGCGAAATCTGCACACCGTTCTCGCATAATAAATATTATGGGAAATAAAATGGCCGCTGTGGCGGATTTCACACGAATATCCGTAATCCCGTCCATCTTACGGGTTCCTTACAAGGCTGCCAAAGCTATCGAACTTAAGACTTATGAGCGCCGCGATACCGTCGAGCGTAATAGCCGCTTGATCGGCGATCACGAGTTTGTTCAAGGAATTGCGTCATGGCCTCAACGACTGCTGCCATCTTTAAACCCTCGACCGACGGCTTCGGCCATCTCACGCTGCACGCGACCATTCTTGGTGACGGCGTCCTGTCGCAGGAAGATCGCAAGGCACAGATTAACGGCTTGAGTCTGCTGGCCTTTATCCTCGTGCTGATCGCCGCCATTCTGGCTCTGTATACGATCGACAAAACTGCGTTCGCGCACCACGATCAGCCGGCTGCCACGACCTATGCCAGCATTCCTGTCGATACAGACTGAACCTGACGTCCGCCCTGTTAACCTTTGGCCGGGTCTGGCAGTTAAGAATTACAGTGCCACTTCGAACGTTAACTGATCAAAGGCCGGCTCGACATTGGCGGGTAAAATGGCCTTCAGTGCCTCATAGTCCAGATCCTGATGCAGGTTGGTCAGAATTGCGTGCTCAGGCCTGACACGGGCGATCCATTCAAGGCTTTTTTCCAGGTGCGAATGCGTCGGATGTGGCGTGAAGCGCAAGGCATCGACGATCCATAGTTTCAGGCCCAACAAGGCTTCAAAACTTTCTTCCGGAATATCCGAGACATCGCTGCTATAGGCAATGTCGCCCAGGCGGTATCCGACACTGCGAATGGGACCGTGGATCTGGTCAAAGGTCAGAACGGGGATGCTACCCCCCTCTCCCGCTATGTCCCACCGCGTCCCGTGTGCTGGAATAATGTGGTCTTTGTATACCGGCGGATAGCCTTGATTTCCACGAAAAACATAATTAAATCTGGATATTAAGGTGTCGTGCGTCGCCTCATCCATGTATCCGTCGATAGGCGTGTCACGATGGAATATGAAGGCGCGCAGGTCGTCTATGCCGTGCGTCTGGTCGGCATGGTCGTGGGTCCATAATACGGAATCGACCTTCGGCACACCGGCGGCGATCACCTGGTGGCGCAGGTCCGGTGATGTGTCGATTATGACGCTGGTCAGCTTTTCCGGCTCGCTGTTGCGATAGGCCGACACCCAGGCCGAGCAGCGGCTGCGGCGATTTTTGGGGTTTTGCGGATCACAGGCGCCCCAATAGCCGTCGACCCGCGGCACGCCGGTCGAGCAACCCGAGCCCAGGATTGTGACACGCAGCGTCCGGCTCATGCGGTATAAGCCTCCGGTCGGGGTATGCGATCGAACAGCTTGAAAAAGGCGTCATGGGTGGTTTGGCGCGTGTAATCACGGCCCCAGCCTCTGATCTCTGCGAGTTTGTCATAAACGTGCGGCACGAAAGCCGGCTCATTACGCCGGCCGCGCATCGGGATCGGCGCCAGGTACGGGCAATCGGTTTCGACGATGATCTTGTCGGCCGGCATGTCCTTGATGATGTCGCGTACATCCTGGGCTGCCTTG
>CAMLLA010000204.1 GCA_946480525.1 uncultured Asticcacaulis sp.
GGCTCAGATTTATCGTCGAGTTCCAAAACATCAGCCCCTGCGTTCTTCGCCGCCAGCCTGGCGCGGGACATTTCAGCATCAGACCGAACAAAGATAGCGACTTCGCAAAGGTCTATTCCGTTGCTGACGCGTTCCTTGATCCATGCCGCCACCCCCTCATTTTCAGCATCCGGAGTAGGATAGGTTTGGACATCGGGAGCTGGGCCGTCGAAAAGGGAGACAGTGCCCTTCCGGCCTTCCATATTCCCGTCAACATCGCTGACCGACGGCGGCAACAACTTATCCGCCATCGACCTAATTTGCTGGGAAGTGCGATAGTTGATCCGAAGTGTGGACGAACGGCCTCGCACATCCAAACCCAGCGCCTTCCATGAGAAGGGTTGTTGAAAGATCCGCTGTCCGAGGTCGCCGGCGAGAAAGAGGGCGTTACCATCCACGCCTACGGCGGATGCCAGGAAACGCGCCTCAGGCACACCTAAATCTTGCGCCTCGTCAACTATGGCAAAGTCAAAAGCGCGCTTACCCGTCGGCTGGAAATGATCCGTCAGTCGGCCGAAGACATCGGCCCAAGTCACAAGGTTTCGATCGATCAGCGCAGCCCGCAACTTTTCGAAAATCGCCCACAGGGTTTCTCGCTGCTTGCCGCCGATCCGAGTCTTCCGGCCAAGGCGCGTCACGTCGCGATAGGCGTCCCAGTCCCGAAGCTGCCATGCATCTACAACCTCAGACCATTCATTGAACAAAAAGGTAGCGGAAAATTTATGTCCTTCCACTTCCGATGCTGCTTTGACAAGCAGGTTGCGCACTTGCGCCGCCGAGGCCAAATTGGGTTGCCCGAAAATGGCGGTATACAGATCATAGCCGACGGCGGAAAACGCCTTGACGGCAATCCGGTTCGTCAGCGCCGGGTCGTGCCCGGCCAACAAAGCCAGGCGACGCGCCAGGGCATTGGCCAGCCCTTTTGAAAATGTTGTCAGCAGGACTCGCGCGTCCGACTGGCTTCTCGCCAGATGGACAGCGCGGTGCAGCGCCACAATGGTCTTGCCGGTGCCAGCCGAGCCTGAGACGCGCACGGGGCCGACAAACGACTTACTGACAAGCGCTTCCTGCGCCGGATGAAGGAACACCGCCCATTTGTCCCAAGGAAAGTCGAGCGCAAGCTGCAAGTCCTCAGAACTGGCAACCAGCTTGAAACGGCGTTGGGAGTCGGGATGCGCGAACGCGTCAACCGTGTCGGGTGTCTCAACAGGGGCTTCAGGCGTCTCGCCGACGGCCATTTTGAGCAGAGCCTCTTGGGCCTCCTGTGGCAAGTGGGCGATGACCTCAAACAAGGTGTCTTCGGTCGCGCCGCGCACGTCATCAACCCAGTCTTCCGGCACGCCAAAAGCCATGATTTCGAACTTGCGCAGATTATCGAACAGCTTGGGTTTTGCAGACTTGGCAGGTTCGCTGGTCTCTGGACGCTGATAAATTTCTGCGTCCTCGACACGTTCCCTTATCTGCACAAGCTGCATCGCGCCCGTTACTGGGTGGCGATCCATCCGGCGCTTTTCCGCCCATTTGTATGCGTCGTCATGATGATCGACATAGGCGAGCAGGAAGCTCGACGCCGTCTTGTGGATGATCAGCCTGATGTCGGCATTGACGCGGACCGACCAGAAATTGTCATCCTTGCTCTTGTCAATCCGATGGAACGAAAGCCCCGGCGCCGACGGGTTCATTTGTAGATCAAATGCGGTAGTCTTGACCGCCTTCTGCTCTTGCGCCGTCAGCCGAGCCAATCCAGCGGTAAAAGTGTCAGCTATCCTGAATTCCATCGTAACCCGCCCTCATTTTTACAGGTACTATGCCTACTATCGTTTTCCATTTACGCGACCAAGTGCCGACAGTTTTTTAACCATATCCGCACGGCTAAGGGGCTCTGACTGTTGTGAGTCCACTTTTTCAAAATTTTTGGCTACAGATTTTATCGCGGTTCCAGTTTTCTGCTTATTGGAAACCGGCAAGCTTCTTTTATCGAAGAGAATTTTCAGTAGAGCCGCAGCAAGTTTAGGCGTCCATTTAGCCCCAGACGCGGTGGCTACGTTGTCTGAATTCAACTTCATGGCCACATCACGCGGCTTACGAATACCCTTTTGGGCATAGGATTTTACAGTTCCCCTTAAGCGCTCAATGAATGCGCTTAATAGTCCCCGCTGGGGCATGAAGTGCTGTCGGTTTGCCGCATCTACATTCTCAAATAGAAGACTTTGCAAAAGACTTTGCTTTGGGGAAGGTTTCTTTATACCGTTTTGCATGTCTAGAGCAGGTGGATGCTGCGCCGCCTTCTTTGCAGATTCGGCTAACTTTTCGTCGATATCGTCTCCATTACAGAAACGAATTTCCGCCAGAATTTCCTTAACAAAATAGGAAAAAACATCTGCTTTCGCGCTAATAAAGTCTCCGACAGCGATTAGTGGTTCAGTTGAAAAGCATACAATGTCGGCTTTTTCGTTGTGATCAGAATCGAGATATTCGGCGCGAATAAGACTTTTTCTGCCTTTGCGTGTGACGCCAACAATAGTCATCAAGGCCCAAGCTAACTCTGATCGTGAACCGAGCACTTTTGCTTTAAAGAGGCCGGTTATATTCCCCGCAGCTATTAATTCCGACAGTTCACCCTTTTTCCGTACTGTCATGGCGCCATACGCCGGCGTCGCAGTTGAAGGGCGATATCGAGGATTATCTGTGCAGGGATGTTTGGGCCAGGGCGGCCCTAAGTCATCAAAGTAAACTTTACTACCGCTTTGATTGGCATAGAAAAAAACAGCCAAGCCACAAACCGGACAGGAAGCATTAGGATTTACAAAACACGCTTGCGGGGTCCTGGCGTTACATCTTTTCAGCAGCGACTTGGCATCGGCAAAACGCAAGGCGCTGGCGTAGTCGACCTGAGCATCACCAAAACGCCCGCCGCCAACACACCATCCACATCCGCATCCGGCATAATGATTATAACCTGTCACGACCCACCATGATTGACCTGTGACAGTTACGGCTTGAGCACGACATACCGTGCCAAGTGAATGCCTTTTCTAATTTCTGTGCCGTAGCTTTGCGAAATGCCTGCTCTCATAACAATTTCAGCTAACGGCATTCCCTCCAACTCGCTTGCATATCTTATCCCAAACAGGTGGACCTGAGCCACTTGCTCCCCGGCAGGGGCAGTCCCATACATATTTTTCAAAATATCAGCAGCTTCGGAAATTGTCATTTAGCCCCTCACCTAGGTAGAATTTTACACGTATCTCGTCCTAAAACCAAGTCGCGGAACGTGGGTCGCGGGTGCCCAGCATATAGACACCCGAGTGAACGTCGATAAGGCTCCAGCCCACAAGCTGCTTGCAAAGTTCCGCCAGCAAATCATTGTTTTCGTAGATCACGCCTGGCTCGAATGCGGCATCATCTAGCGGGCTTCCTACTGGCGCCTTGCTCAAAACTCCCACTCGGAACAAAAGCATGAGGCCCGCGAAAATGGGGCCGCCAGGCGGTAACATCGGCGGCGGAGCTAAATGGGTTGCGGCTAATTTAGGTTGCGCAAACAAAGCGGTCATGAACATGGCGGTTGCATTCCAAGCGCCCATGTAAGGCGGACGCTCTTTTGGGCTCAATATAGGTGACAACCATCTGTCTTGCGCACGCGCCAATTGTTCGAGGGTCGTCGGCAATTGATCGGGCATCGTTACCTTGTTGAACAGCATATGAGCGCTAGAAAGCGATTGCATAATGGGTTCGGGACCGCGCTCCAGATGGAATGATTTGGCGAAATTGAGATTTGGCGTATTCCAATCCGAAAGCACGTTCACAACGGCCTCGGAGAATGCGAGTTCAAGTTTTGCCAGGTGGCCCCAGGATAGCGCGACGGCGAAGCAAACGAACCAAGGGTTCGCATCCGGCAGCGATTTCAGGTGCGTTGACATTTCGTGCACTGCGATTTTGTTAATCGACTGACCACTGTCACGTAGAAGCTCTAAAACCTTGCCGCGCGCGGGGCCGCCCTTCACGCCGCCGCCCTTTTCACAGAGCTCGTTGAAGGTCTTCTGAGTGTCGTTTACGGGTTTGCCGACAAGTCCCTTCATCACTAAGCCTCAAAGACCTTCATGACTTCGTCGCCCAGGTGGTTGATGACCTTGACGGCTATGCGGCCGGATTTGGGTTTGGGGAACGGACGCGACGTATCGCTGTACAGCGTCTCCCAGGCTTCTTCGTCGATTTCGGCCTTGAGTGAGGTCTTCAGCGCCTTGTAGGGATCATTGGCGCCCAGGAAATAGGCGTGGCGGACGAAAAAGCTTTCTTCGTTATAGTCCGTATCAAGCATCCACAGCGCGATGCCGTCGGTGCCTTCAGACAGGACTTCGCCGGATTGCGGTTTGAAGACATCGACGCCCGCGACTTGAACCTGAATCTGGCCGTTTCCGGCATCGAGCAGCTTGATATCGGGCTCGCCGAAGATGACGAACAGATTGCCGGCGCCGGTTGTTTTCAGGTCCTTGGCCATTTGCAGGTCGGGGTTCATGCGGGCTTTCAGGACAGGCACCCGCCCAAGCCGTTCGAACTCTGACGAATGGGCGTCATAGTTGTAGGCGCAGGCTATCAGCACGTCAAAACCCGCATCCCCGGCCTCACGCGCGGCGGCAACCAGATCGGGGCGCGACACGGTGCCGAACTCAGGCCCGACGAAAATGCCCGCCTTCTTTTCGGTCTCGCCCTCCATGTAGCGACCTTCGGCGCAGATATAGCTACCCGGCCAACTGACCAGAGAGGTAAAGGTGATCCTGTCGTCCTTGTGCGCCTGCTGGACACCGGCAGCCTTCAGGTTTTCGACAATCATGCTAGCGAAGTCCTGAACGCGGTCGAAGGTGTCGCCGTCTTCCGACACGCCCATCGGGTCGATCAGTTCATCGTCCCAGTCGACGGCCAGAGTGCGGTGAGGCGAAAGGCTTTCGACCGTGAAGGGCCCGGCGACACGGACCTTGCCCTTATCGGGATAGGGCTTGTCGTAGAGATATTCGAACTCGGCCTTGGCCGCGATCGAGGCGTCGATTTCTCGCTGGCGGGCGATGCGGGCGTCCCAGAACGCGGCCAAAGCCTGTTTGGCGACGGCCGGCCAATTGGCGGGCGCGTCGCGCGGGATTTCCCATTCCATAAAGCCGTTGACCGGGGCCATTTCACCGGAGGGCAGCTCCACGTCGGCTGTCGCGTTGAAATCGATCTTCCCACCGGCGCGGCCGCCGGTTTCGACCTTGAACGGCGTGGAATGGCCTGACAGAGCGGCATTGAGCGCCGACCGGGCCGCTTCGACGGCGGGTTGTAGCCGCTCCCAGATGACGTCGATTTCACTATTGTTGGCGATGGATTTCAGCGTGATATGCGGCACGCGCTCATAGACAAAGCCCTGGCGGATGCTACCGGTAGTGGTGGCGGATTTGGGCACTGAGCGGGTGATCTCGGCTTCCTTCTGCTGGCCTTCGGGGCTGTCGGCCAGCAGGTAATAGGGATAGCGCGCGCCCATCAGGCGCGAGCGGGCCAGGGCGATGGCGACACGCGAGGTGTCGATGGTGATCCAGCGCCGCCCCCACTGTTCGGCGACATAGGCCGTGGTGCCTGAGCCGCAGGTGGGATCGAGCACCAGATCGCCGGGGTCGGTGGTCATCAGGATGCAGCGTTGCAGTATAGAGGTGTTCGTCTGAACCACGTAAATAATGCCTGCAGCACCTGCTAGATCAGTCCAGACATTGTTTAGTTTCTGAATGCTGAAGTCATCGAGAAAACGAAGATAGCGAATACTGGCCCCGCTTAGCATAACGCGACCCGCCTTGATTAACTTCGAAAAACCGTCGGCTCCTGTTGTCCAATATCTCTTCTCCGGCCGAAACACTCTTCCTCGGAAAGGCACTGGAAAGTCCCCGGGGGGGCGAGATGACGT
The DNA here is from genome assembly GCA_946480525.1 of uncultured Asticcacaulis sp. The sequence goes on from CAMLLA010000204.1 coordinate 5,966, forward strand.
CAGCGTGGTTAGCTGAAATCGCTTTCCGTCCTCGTTAGTTTTCGAATAATCTCGATCAGCAGAACCTGAGTCCTCTTTCGATTTGTAAATTTGCCGATATTTCATAGACTCCAATGTTTTGGCATACCACAAGATTACATCGCAAACATTTGGCAGAAAACTGCTTGGCTGGTCACCTGTTTTCTGGACCGTGATTTCAGATACAAAATTCTCTTCCCCGAACACCTCATCCAGCAGCGCCCGTACGCGGTGGACGTTCTCATCGCCGATCTGCACAAAGATGCTGCCGCTGTCGCTCAGCAGGTCGCGCGCTACGGTCAGACGGTCGCGCAGATAGGTCAGGTAGGAATGGATGCCGTCCTTCCAGGTGTCGCGAAAGGCGCGCACCTGCTCCGGTTCGCGCGTTACATGACCCTTGTCGCCGTCCTTGACGTCGCGTGAGGTAGTGGACCACTGGAAGTTGGAGTTGAACTTGATGCCGTAAGGCGGGTCGAAATAGATGCACTGTACCTGCCCGCGCAACTCTTCGCGCTCGGCTAAAGACCCCATGACCGACAGGCTGTCACCTGAGATCATCCGGTTGGCCCAATGCTGGTCATGCTGATAAAACTCGGTCTTGGCCTCCATATCTGGCAGGCCGTTGAAATCGGCAAACATGTCGATTGTGCCGGCAGTTGGTGCCGCGGCCGCCCGGCGCGCTTCAGTTTCGCGCTTCAGGTCGTCGATCAGAACGCGGGCATGTACCTTTTCCTGAATATAGAGCGGCGGCGCCTGAACGATCAGGTCGGACTGATCCTGCTGATCTTTTCCGCGCCACACCAGTTGTGGGTCCAGATCGCGATTGCGCCGCGCATATGCAATTTGGACTGGCGTCTTGTCTTCCTCACGCATCAGGCTTTCGAACTCAGCCGTCGGAATATTCCGCCGCGTCGCGTCCGTGTGCTTTAAGCTGTCAACTTCCAGCGATTTTTTGGCCATGGTCAGGCTGTCTCCATTTCGTCAGACGCGGTCTCGTCATTGGCGGCAGCGGGTTCATATTCGATCTCATTGCGGCCGGTCTCGTGCACAACCGGCTTATCCATGGCCTTGGCAATGAGTTCTGACAGTTTGCCGCTGCGATGCTTAAAGGCTTCGTAGAAATCATCAGACCGTAGAGCCAGAGGGTCTATGAGATGGCTTCGCAGGATTTCGTCCAGATGCGCCGGCGACAGGCCGTGCTGGTCTTCGATGCGCTTCAAATATGCGGACGGCGCATCGCCGCTAATCAAGATGTTCGTTGTTTTGGAAAGCGGTGTTTTATTGACTATGGAGTTATAGTGTTCCGGTGGGATCGGCGGATTTTGCCTCTTGCACCAAGCTTCGGGGAAAATGTGATGCACGTCTATCTTGTCGTTGAAGAACGTCATGATATCGGTCGGGCGACCCGTAATGAAATCAAGGCAACCATGTTGCATCGTTAAGGCGTGGAGCCCTTTGTACGCTGCGGACAGCCGGCTGCGC
>CAMLLA010000205.1 GCA_946480525.1 uncultured Asticcacaulis sp.
GTCGGGTACGAACACTGTCACATTGCGCGGCTCGACGTACTTCGACGCAAAGGCCTTATGCGTGTCGAGGCGCGGCTCTGCCGCCGCCGCCGGGAAGGCGAGCAGCAGGGCCGCGCACAGGAGGCGGCGGATCACTTCCTGGCCTTGCCGGCGACGAGGCGGATGGCCATGCCGCCGCCGGGTGCCAGGCGAATCTTCAGGGTTTCACCAGCCGTCACCGTCTTGTTTTCGATGACGATGTCGAAGCGGGCATCACCCGTCATGCCGGCATTGGGGCCGTCACGATAGATCTGCGCCGTATAGCTGCGGTTGGCATCGAGGAAGTTCAACGGCACTTGGACATCGCGCGCCTCTTCGTCCGTGACCGCGCCGACGTACCAGTTGTCCGACGTCCGGTCCTTGCGCGCGATGGTGGCGAAGTCGCCGACCTCGCCATTGAGCATGATGCTCTGTTCCCAGTCGACCGGCACGTCCTTGATGAACTGGAAGGGCTTGGGATATTTGGCGTAGTTCTCGGGCAGGTCGGCCGCCATCTGGATGGGCGAATAGATCACCACATAGAGCGCCAGCTGCTTGGCCTGGGTCGAGGCGATCGGCTTGCCCTGGCCCTGCAGCGACAGGATGCCCGGCGTGAAGTCCATCGGACCGGTCAGCATGCGGGTAAAGACCAGGTTGGCTTCATGCTCGGGCGGGTTCTGCGGATCGCCCCAGGCATTGTATTCCATGCCGCGCTGGCCTTCGCGCGACACCCAGTTGGGATAGGTGCGGCGCAGGCCGGTGTCCTTGATCGGCTCGTGCGTATCGATGGCGATGTGATATTTCGCCGCCGTCTGGACGTTGAGCAGGTAGTGACGGACCATTTCCTGGCTGTCGTTCCAGGTGAAGCGGATGCGGCCGTCCGGTGCCTTGACCTTGGCGCCGCCGGCATCGGCGACATAGCCGGTCTTCACGCTATCGACGCCGTACTTCTGATAGAGCTTGAAGCCGTCTTCCATCTGCGGCTCGTAGACGGCGGTGTTGCCGGACGTTTCGTGGTGGCCGACCAGATGAACGCCCTTCTTCAGGCCATAGGCCGACAGGGCAGGCAGATCGAAGTCGGGATAGGACTGGGTGAACGAGAAGTCGTCGCCGCGCGCGAACCAGTCTTCCCAGCCCTTGTTCCAGCCCTCGACCAGCACGCCGCGGAAGCCGTTCTTCGCCGCGAAGTCCATATACTTTTTGGTGTTGTCATTGTTGGCGGCGTGGCGCGGACCGTATTCCCAGGTGCCGGTGTTGAGGTGCATCTGCCACCAGATGCCGACATATTTGTACGGCTTGACCCACGACACATCGCCCAGTTTGTTCGGCTCGTTGAGGTTCAGGATCAGGTCCGATGAATTGTAGAGCTTGGCGGCCGAATCCGTAATCTGGATGGTGCGCCACGGGGTGGGAAAGGGCGCGTCGCGCACGACCGGGGCGCCCAGGGCCGACGGCGCCAGGCGGGTCTTCAGGCGCTGGCCGTCGACACGGCGCAGCCAATAGGCGGCGTAATCGACCAGGGCGGCTTCATGGAAGGAAATATAGAGGCCGTTATCGGTCTTCAGCGTCATCGGTGACTGGGCCTCGGCGACCTGGTTCAAGGGCGTCTTCTGATAGACATACTCTTCACGGTTCCATTCGCCGGCAACGTTCCACCAGGCGGTGGCCGGGTCTGCTACGGCGAACTCGGTCAGCTCGTCCATGATTTCGAGCGTCTTCAGCTGCGGCTGGTCGGGGAATTCGTAGCGGAAGCCGATGCCGTCGTCATAGATGCGGAAGACGACCGTCATCTTGCGGTCCTGCCACTTCTTTTGCACGACGTCGACGCGCAACTCTGTGTAGCGGTTCTTGACGATGCGGCGCTCGCCCCACGGCAGCTCCCAGCTCTCATCATGGCTGGTCGTGGCGCTGGTCTCATAGCTGAAATAGCGGTCGAGCTTGGGCGCATTGGCCAGGATCAGGCCCAGGCGCGACGGCTCGATGACCGTGTGGCCGTTGCGCAGCACCTGATAGGACAGGTTGCCGTCGCCGCTCAGAAGCACATCGACGTGCAGCACCTTGTCGGGCGAATCCGCACCTGCGATCGCCTGGTATTTCGGGGCAGCCTGAGAGCTTTGCGAGACGTCTGCGGCGGGCGCGGCGTCCTGCGCCAGCGCGCCGCCGGCGCTGAGGCTGAGGGCAATCGAGATGGCAATCGCCGACGGACGAATAAGGGCCTGCATGGTGTTTCCTCTGGTGTGTGCGCACACGCTTTGATGTCAGGCTTAAGTTAGGTTCCCGTGCCGCTTAAGCTGGCTCGACTGTAACGCCACGCTCGCTCCCTGCAAACAGGGTGAATACGTATTCACGGCGCAGCATCGCGACTTTTTGCAAAGAGCGTCCCAGTAATTTAAAGGCTTTGAGGTCAGTTTTTTGCATCGGCTGCAAAAAATCCAATTCAAGAATACGTATACCGTGAGACTCCATCACCAGCTTGCGGCATAGATAGTCTCAACGAAATGTTAAGCCTCGAGGCCGCGCCAAAGCCGCCGGAGGTTCAGGGAATGGTGTGAGGAAGAACGTGTCCATGCTGCGCACAAAATCTGGCGTTATCGGTGTGTCGTGTGCGGCGCTGGCCTTTGCCTTGACCATGCCTGCGGTGGCGGCCGAGGAGTTCTTCGGTGATCACAATCCGACCATCGTTTCGACCGGACCGGCGACCAACGGTCCGGGCGTGGCGTCTGCATGGTCGAATGCCATGAAGCAAGGTATCGGCGCGTCCTACGAAGCCTATAAGGACTTCAAATATTCGGACGCGGCCGCGACCGGCAAGGTGTCGAAGGTGTGGTTCTCGCTGGCCGACGGCATCGTCACCGAGACCATGTTCGGCCGCATCGATCAGGCGCAGATCCGCGAGCTGAAGTTTGCGATCACCGGTAAGGGCTGGACCGCCTTCGAAGGCACCGACACGACTTCGCACATCGCCTATATACATACCGATGCTGATGGCCGTCCGCTGTCGCCCGCTTATCGCGTGACGACGACCGACAAACAGGGCCGCTTTGTCATCATCAAGGACGTGCTGACCGATCCGGATCGCCAGTCGCTCGTGCTGCGTGTGACGATCAAGGCGCTGAAGGGCCCGGTGACGCCTTATCTCATCCTCGATCCGTCCGTTGCCAATACCTCGGGCGACGACGAAGGCCGCGCCAATGTCGTCGCCCTGACCGCCTGGCAGGGCAGGGCCGCCATCGCGTTGCGCAGCAATCTGCCGTTCAAAAAGACCACTGTTGGTTACACGGGTGTCTCTGACAACATCGCTGAACTGACCAAGGGCCAGGCCCTGGGCACGCTGAATAGCAGTCTGAAGGACGGCAAGGGCAATATCCTGATGGTGGCGCAATTGGCGCCTGTCGCCAATACGGTTACCCAGGAATTTGCGCTTGGTTTCGGCGGATCGCCGGAAGCCGCCGGCGCGGAAGCCTCGGCCACACTGAAGACCGGCTATGCCAAGGTGCTGGCAAAGTTCAACGCGGATTGGCAGGGCTATCTCAATGGGCTGACCGAGCTGAGAAGCCTCGTGCCCGTGAGCGGCGATAATGGCAAGCTGCTCTATGCCAGCGCGATTGCCCTGAAGGTTCAGGAAGATCGCACCTACGCCGGTGCGCTGATCGCTTCCCTGTCCAATCCGTGGGGCGATGCGCTGAAGACCGACGTGTCGCACACCGGCTACAAGGCTGTGTGGCCGCGCGACTTCTATCAGGTCGCCATGGCGCTGGCGGCGCTCGGCGACACACAGACCCCGGTTGCCGCCTACCGCTACCTGCCGACCGTGCAGGTCACCGACAAAATGAAGGGCAATACCGGCGCCACCGGCTGGTTCCTGCAAAAGACGCACGTCGACGGCACGCTGGAATGGGTCGGCGTCCAGCTCGACCAGACGGCCATGCCTATCCTGCTGGGTGCGCGCCTGGAGTCGATGGGCCTTATCAACAAGGACGAACTGCTGTCGTCCTACACAACCATGCTCAAGCCTGCCGCCGACTTTCTCTCCAATGGCGGAACGGTCGGGCTCGACTGGAACAAGGCAACGATCACCCCGCCCTACGCCCAGCAGGAACGCTGGGAAGAGCAGGAAGGCCATTCGCCCTCGACGACCGCGGCGATCATCGCCGGCCTGGTCGCGGCCTCGGACATCGCCACGCAGGCAGGTGACAGCGCGGGCGCCAAGCTTTACGCCGCCAAGGCCGACGAGTATTCGCAGAAGCTGGACCAGCGCCTGCTGACCACGACGGGCAAGGTGCGTGGCGAGGACAAGCCCGCCACCTATTACCTGCGCATTTCGCGTTCCGAAGACGCCAATAATCCCGGCGTGCTTGATGAACGCAATGGTCTGAAGGGCCTGCGCGCCGACCTGATGGTCGATGGCGGCTTCCTGGAACTGGTGCGCTATGGCGTCCGTCCGGCCGATGACGCGAAGATCGTGGGCTCGCTGGCGGTTGTCGACGACCAGACCCTGCCGGATAACCTGCGTGTTCGCTATGACTTCAAGTTCGGTGACCTGACAGTTCCGGGTTTCCGCCGCTACGGCAATGACGGTTACGGCGATAAGACATCGGGCGGCGACTATGGCGACATGACGCCGGATCAGCGCGGCCGGGTGTGGCCGATCTTTACCGGTGAGCGCGGCCACTATGAACTGGCGGTTGACAATCTGAAGGCCGGCGGCGCCACCGACGCGGATATCCAATCGCTCCGCGCCACCTATGTGCGCGGCATGGAAGCCTTCGCCAATGAGGGCCTGATGCTGCCCGAACAGGTGTTCGACGCCGTCGGATCGCCTGGTCCGCACGACTATGTCGTCGGTGAGGGCACCGAAAGCGCCACGCCGCTGGCCTGGAGCCACGCCGAATATGTCAAGCTTTTGCGCAGTCTGCGGGACAAGGCGGTCTGGGACCGCAACCCGACCACCGCGCGTCACTTTCAGGTCAAGGAATAGGTCTCAACCCTTTGGCCCAACTGAGCCCTCGCCGTGTCTCCCGCGGCGAGGGCCTTTTCTTTATTTACGCAGGCTTCCGGATTTCGGCCTTTATGATGATGGGGTCGGAGCAATCCGTTTCGCTGGGCTTGCATAGGTAGGATAGTCGCACGTGGCTGTTCGCGTGGATTGGGCCGCCGTGGGATTCGGTGTTGTTGAAGCCCTTTGTCAGATTATAGTCCGAGTAACGAAAGGTTACGCCCTGAACCGTGACGATTTCGTCGGCATGTCCCGTAACCGGCATGGCGGTAAATTGGGTCACAGGACCTTCGGCGACATGGTAGTTGTGGTCGGCAATTGCCTGGCGGATTTCCAGATATTTGCTGATCTGAACGTACAGACTGATGCTTGTCAGTGTGAGCGCGAAAAGAAAGTAAAACCAGGAAAACACACGTAAAGCAGGTCCCTTCATGTTGAGGGGCAGCTTATCCAATGTCTTCGGCATCGTTACCAGGATGAGCCCGATAAAGGTAATGCCTATCGGTATAAGGAAAAAGCTCCACGACTTCGGATCAAAGGCAGATCCATCGAAGACGGTTTGATATTCGGCCATACTGCATTCCCCCTTAGGGCGCAGGCTAACACAGAAGACGGGAGTTACAATCTGGCGCTTGCAATTTGCACCGATCGTCTACTATAAGAGACGAATGAGCGATTCTGTAGACAACACGGGCGAGCGCATCGCCCAACGTATCCGGTTGGAGCGCGAGGCGCGCGGATGGTCATTGGCAGACCTTGCCACGCGCTCAGGCGTCGCCAAGGCCAGCATCAGCAAGATCGAGCGCGGCGAGATGAGTCCGACCGCCGTCTTGCTGGTCAAGCTGTCGGCGGCCTTCGACCTGACGCTGGCGGGACTTTTGCTGCGCGCCGAAGGCAGCGGCGGGCGAGTATCGCGCGCTGCCGACCAGCCGCAATGGACCGATCCGGAAACGGGCTACCTGCGCCGCCAGGTTTTCGTTCGCCCGGACCATCCGGTCGAAGTCGTCCGCGTCGAAATGCCGGCGGGCAAACGCGTGACCCTGCCGGCTTCTTCCTATGCCCGCATCCGTCAGGCCGTGTGGGTTCTGGACGGCGAAATCGTCATCACCGAAGGGACTGAGCGCCACGTGCTGGCGGCCGGCGACTGCCTGGGTTTCGGGCCGCCGATCGACACCACCTTCGCCAACGAAAGCAATCGTGCCTGCACCTATGCCGTCGTACTGGCGCGAAACTGAGGGGACCATGGATATACGCACTCTTGGGACCTCATTGCCGATCCGGGAGGCTTTAAGCGACATCCTTGTCGAGGTCGTTGCCAATGGCGGTTCGGTCAGTTTCATGCATCCACTGGCCATCGATGCGGCGGCGCGCTTCTGGAACCAGTCACTGGCAGCGGCGGAACGTGGTGAGCGCGTCGTCCTGGGCGTCTTCGACGGCGATGTTCTGGCGGGGACCGTGACCCTGAATCTCGACTGTCCGCCGAACCAGCCGCACCGCGCCGAAATCGCCAAGCTGATGGTTCGGCCGAGCCACCGCGGACGGGGTTACGCGCGGGCACTTTTGATCGAGGCCGAGGCTCATGCCGTGGCGGCGGGCCGGACACTGCTGGTTCTGGATACCGCCACGGACGGCGGCGCCATGGGGTTGTACGAAAGCCTGGGCTTTGTGCCGGCCGGGGTGATCCCCGACTATGCGCTCAAACCGCACGGCGGTTTTACGGGCACGATGATCTACTGGAAAAGACTCGACGTATAAGTCCCTTCGCTCATTCACGATTTTGGGCAGAGTCTTATTGGATTTTTATTCGGTTCCGTGGCAATTCTTGGCCCCGCGGAAGTGCCCTCGGGTAAGATATGCCCGCGGACGAGGAGCCGGACGTCCAATATGGATTTTGTAAATAACGATGATGCGCAGACGGCCAAGCGTTACCTGGCGGCCATCGTCGATTCCTCTGACGACGCCATTATTTCCAAGACGCTGGATGGCGTCATCACGTCGTGGAATTCCGCCGCGGAGCGCATATTCGGCTATAAGGTCGACGAGGCGGTCGGCCAGCACATCTCTTTGATTATTCCGAAGAACCGGCTCGACGAAGAGTATGTCATTATCGGCAAGGTGCGCGCCGGCCAGCGTATCGATCATTTCGAGACCCTGCGCTGCGCCAAGGATGGCACGCTGGTCGATGTCTCGCTGACGATATCCCCCATTCATGACGACGACGGCCACGTTATCGGTGCGTCCAACGTGGCCCGCGATATCCGCGTTTCCAAGGCTGCCGAACGCACCAGCGCCTATCTGGCCGCCATCGTGGAATCGTCGGACGATGTCATCGTGTCGAAAAATCTCGACGGCATCATTACCTCATGGAACGCAGCGGCCCAGCGCGTCTTCGGCTACACACCGGAAGAGGCCATCGGCCGGCACATCACCCTTATCAT
>CAMLLA010000206.1 GCA_946480525.1 uncultured Asticcacaulis sp.
CGCCGCCCATGCCCTTGACGAGCTTGCCCGGGATCATCCAGTTGGCGATGTCGCCGTTTTCGGCCACTTCCATGGCGCCGAGAATGGTCAGGTCGATATGGCCGCCGCGTATCATGGCGAAGCTGTCGGACGACGAGAAGAAGGCCGTTTCGGGGAGTGCCGTGACCGTCTGCTTTCCGGCATTGATCAGGTCGGGGTCGACCTCATCGTCGTAAGGGAACGGGCCCATGCCCAGCATGCCGTTTTCTGATTGGAAAGTGACGGTCATGCCTTCGGGAATATGATTGGCGACCAGGGTCGGGATGCCGATGCCCAGATTGACATAGAAGCCGTTTTGCAGTTCCTGTGAGGCACGCTCGGCGAGTTGTTCTCTTGTCCAGGCCATCTATGCCTCCTTTGAGCGCGTATTTTCTTGCGCTAACGCTTCGCTCTTTGAGCGCACAGTGCGCTGCTCGATACGCTTTTCGAACGTGCCCTGGACGATGCGGTCGATATAGATGCCGGGCGTGTGGATGTGGTCGGGATCGAGCGAGCCGGTTGGCACGATCTCCTCGACCTCGGCGACGCAGACCTTTCCTGCCGTCGCCATCATCGGGTTGAAGTTGCGCGCCGTCTTGCGGAAGATCAGGTTGCCGCGCTCATCGCCCTTCCAGGCCTTGATGATGGAAAGGTCGGCGACCAGGCCGGTTTCCAGCACGTAGTCGCGATCGCCAAACCGCTTGATGTCCTTGCCTTCGGCGACGACCGTGCCGACGCCGGTCGCGGTGTAAAAGCCGGGGATGCCTGCGCCGCCCGCGCGGATGCGTTCAGCCAGGGTGCCTTGTGGATTGAATTCGAGCTCCAGTTCGCCGGCCAGGAACTGCCGCTCAAACTCCTTGTTCTCTCCAACATAGGAGCTGATCATCTTTTTGATCTGCCGTGTGGTCAGAAGCTGACCCAGGCCGAAACCATCCACCCCGGCATTATTGGAGATGACGGTCAGGCCGGTAACGCCGGACTCACGCAGGGCGGCAATCAGGTTTTCCGGGATGCCGCACAGGCCGAAGCCGCCGGACATGACGGTCATGCCGTCAAATGTCAGGCCGTCGAGCGCGGTTTTGACGTCCGGCCATACCTTGGAAATGGGTTTGAAATCGGTGTCGGGCATACTCACCTCCAGATGCACGATTTGGGGGCAGCTAAGCCGAAACCGATACCCCTGTCACGCGATAAATGCTGCGTTGCAAACGGTTATTGCAACAGGGGTTTCAAAGGGGCATCCGGATCCGCGAGCACAGTGGCGTCGAGCCCAGTCTTCCCTTTGGAAATCAACAGTTTCGCCGCCATGAAGTCGGCCGGACGGGAAACGCATTCGGCGCAGCGCACGCGGCCGTCGTTGTCGAGGTGAAACACGCTGAACGCGCCCGATGCCGGATCGCCGCGAACGACCGGCGTCGCGCCAGGCGTCAGGAGCCCGGCAATCTGGAGCTTGTGGTCGTACTGATCGGACCAGAACCATGGCGTCTCTACGACAGGCGGTTTGAAGCCGGTAATGGCGGCGGCGGCTTGTTTGGCCTGTTCCAGTGCATTCGGCACGCTTTCGAGGCGGAACCGGCCGTCATAGAAGGGCAGGGTGCGTGATGTCACGTCGCCGATGGCGAAGATGGATGGATCCGAGGTGCGCGCCTGTTCGTCAACGACGATGCCGTTGCCGGTCTCGAGCCCCGACGCTGCCGCCAGATCATCCGCCGGCAGCGCGCCGATGCCGACCAGCAGCAGGTCGAATGCGTGTTGGCTACCGTCGGTGAGATGGACGATCTTCTTGTCGCCGTCGCCAAGGCCCAGTTCACTGACCTGGGCGCCGGTGACAACGCTAACGCCATGCGCGCCGTGCGTGGTGGTGAAGAAGCTGGACAGCGCTTCGGACGCAACGCGCGCCAGGATGCGCGGTTCCCGTTCGAAGACCGTGACCTCACAGCCAAGATATCGGGCCGACGCAGCGACTTCCAGTCCGACGTAGCCGGCGCCGATCAGGCCGATATGGTGGCCGGGCGCCAGAACGGACTTGAGGCGTTCGGCGTCGTCAAGTGTCCTCAGCAGGTGGTGCGGAACGTGGTCGACGCCCCTGGCAGGGAAGGGGCGAGCCTTGGAACCGGTGGCAATGATCAGGTGGTCGTAGGCGATATGTTCGCCGGAAGCAACCGTGACGGTCGTTGCGGTGCGATCGATGGCGTAGGCGTGCGTGTTCAGGCGTACAGTAACACCCTGATCCGCGTAGAAGGTCTCACCGCGCAGGTAGAGGTCTTCCAGAGACGCTTCGCCCTTAAGCCACGCCTTTGACAAGGGCGGGCGCTGATAAGGCAGATAGGGCTCGTCGCCGATCAGGGTGATATTGCCCTCAAAACCATACTGGCGCAGGAATCCCGCTGCCGCCCCGCCGGCATGACCGGCGCCGATAATGATGACGTCCGCCATGTCAGACGCCCTCCGGTACCGGCAGGTGGTTCTGCAGACAGAAGGCCTTGAGCGTATTGTTCAGCAGGCAGGCGATAGTCATGGGGCCTACACCCCTGGGAACCGGCGTGATAGCGAGTGCCCGCTCTTTTGCGGCGTCGAAATCGACGTCGCCGACGACCTTGGATTTCGGACCTTCGGGCGTTTCGACCGTGATGCGGTTGATGCCGACGTCGATGACATAGGCGCCGTCCTTCACCCAGTCGCCCTGAACGAAGTGCGCGCGGCCGACGGCGGCGACCAGGATATCGGCGGACCGGCAGACCTCGGCCAGGTCCTTTGTCTTCGAATGGGCGATGGTGACCGTGCAGTCCTGGGCCAGCAGCAATTGCGCCATCGGCTTTCCGACGATGTTCGAGCGGCCGACGATGACCGCGTTCTTGCCGGCCAGGGTGTCGCCGAACTTGCCGGCTGCATCTTTCAGCAGCATCAGGGACCCCAGCGGCGTGCAGGGCACAATGCCGTCGAGGCCCACGGCCAGCTTGCCGGCGTTCGAGACGTGAAAGCCGTCGACATCCTTCATCGGGTCGATGGCGTCGATGACTTTCAGCGACGACATGTGCTTCGGCAATGGAAGTTGGACCAGGATGCCGTTCACGACCGGGTCGCGGTTCAGATCGGCGATCAGCGTAAGCAGTTCCGATTCGGACGTGGTGTCGGGCAGGCGAATGGTGCGTGACTCCATGCCGATCGCCAGGGTCTGCTCGCCCTTGTTCTTGACGTAGATCTGGCTGGCCGGATCTTCACCGACAATAACGACGACCAGGCAGGGTGGCGTTGGGTGGGCGGCCTTCAGGTCGGCGACGTGCTTCGCCAGGCGTTCACGCAGGGACGCCGCGTAACCGGCGCCATCGATGATATGGCCGCGATTATGGACAAGGTTGGAGAGGGCGGACATCTGTCCTCCAGAAATCAAGTGCCCGGCAAGGCCTCAAGCATAGCCTCGACCAGTGGGCGAAGCGTGTGACTAAGGGGTGCCGCGAGACCTGCGTCATACAGGTGGGGCGTAGCCATGTTCAAGTAGGTGTCCTGAACAATTTCGATCTGGACGGCGTGAATACCGCGTTCCGGCTGCCCGTAATGACGGGTCGTATAGCCGCCTTTGAAACGGCCGTCGACGATGTGGCTGTAGCGGTCCTGGCCTTGCCCCCAGTCCCGGATGACCTCGGCCAGGAGCGGAGAGGCGGAACGGCCGTCGTTCAGGCCGAAATTGAGATCGGGCAGGCGGCCTTCGAACAGGTTCGGAATCGACGGCCGGATGGAATGGACGTCGATCAGCAGTGCGTGGCCATGGCGGGCGGCGACGGCGTCGAGCGTCGCCCTCAGGCGGTCATGATAGGGGCGCCAGTAGAGGTCCCGTCTTCGAACCACTTCGCCCGCGTCGGGAACGGCGTGCGCGTAGATGGGACGGCGGTCGAAGTCGCTCAAAGGACAAAGATCGGTCTCGAACCGGCCGGGATAGAGGCTGGCATTGTCCGGCGCGCGATTGAGGTCGATGACGTAGCGCGAATGGGTGGCGAAAAGGGTTGAGGCGCCGAGGTCGGTCGCAAAGTCGAACAGGCGGTGGACATGATAGTCCGTTTCATGAACGCCCAAGCCCGTCGCGTTGAACTGACCTGTCAGATACGGTGGGATATAGGTGCCGACATGAGGGGCAGAGATGACAAGTGGCCCTGTCCCTTCGACGAAGTCGAACAGGGCGATTTCATCCGTGATCTGACGGCTGGCCTGCATGGTTGCCATTGAGACGATTGCCTGGCTTTCTGTCAATCACTGCTTTTGCCAAACGTGCACATAATCGACCTCCATGCGCGCGGGAAAGGCTGTGTCGTCGATGCCTTGCTGCCCACCCCAGGCGCCGCCGACAGCGACATTGAGCAGCAGGTATTGCGGGGTATTATAAGGCCAGGTCTTCCAGTCGGCGCCCTTGGGTTTGTCCAGGCGATAGAAGGGCTTGCCGTCGACGAGCCAGGTCAGGCTGTCCGGCCGCCAGTCGAGCTGATAGTTGTGGAATTCGGTGCACAGGGTCGGCACTTCGACCTTGTCGCCCTTGGGAGATTTGGTGTCGACGGTGTGGCGCGAATGGGCGGTGCCGTAGATTGTCGTCGGCATAAAGCCGACGGATTCCATGATGTCTATCTCACCCGTGTCAGGCCATTGACCGGTCCCGAGCATCCAGATTGCCGGCCAGTGGCCACGACCGCACGGCAGCCTGGCGCGGATGTCGAAGAAGCCGTAGGTCCATTGCGCCCGGCCGCGCGTGACCAGCCGTGCCGACGAATATTTCTGGCCGCCAAAGTCGGCGAAGCCCGATACATCGTCGCGTCGGGCTTCGATGATCAGCCGGCCGTCTTCGACGCGGCTGTTTTCCGGACGGGCAAAGGCATAGTACTGCGCTTCGTTGTTCCACCAGCCGGCTTCGTTACGATCGATATCGTAATCCCATTTGGCCGGATCGGGCATGGCCCCGGCATCGAATTCATCCGACCAGACCAGTTCGTAACCGGTCTTCCTGGCAAGGACCGGCTGTTCGTCCCATGTCACTTCGTTCGCTTGTGTCGCCTTGGGTTGCGCGACCCAGAACGCACCAACGACGCAAGCGGCCAAAATTCCCACGCCTGCGATAATCCAATGCCTTGTCATGTGCGCCGCCCTGCTTAGATTGACGAATCATAGGGCGCGGGCGACGGCTTGCCAAGCGCGATCCGAAAATGAGGCGAAATGGATATCAAGCTCCTTACCATTACCTTCGTCTTCCTGATGGCCGGTTGCCTCATCGTCCCACTGGCCCAGCGCTTTCGCCTGGGATCGGTGCTGGGCTACCTGATCGCCGGCATCGCCATCGCGCCTCTTGCCCGCACCGTCATCGGCGTCGACGCCGAAGGGATCATGCACTTCGCCGAAATCGGCGTCATCATGATGATGTTCCTGATCGGCATGGAGCTCGAACCCGCCGTTCTCTGGCGACTGAGGAAATCGATTATCGGGCTTGGCGGGTTGCAGGTGACCCTGACCTCGGCGGCGCTTCTTGCGGTCGGCCTGATGATGGGCCAGACGTGGCAGGCGTCTTTGGCCATCGGCATGGCGCTGTCGCTGTCATCGACGGCGCTGGTCATGCAGATGCTGAATGAAAGGAACCTGACGCATACCCTGGTAGGGGAAACCTCGTTCTCCGTCCTGCTGTTCCAGGACATGGCCGTCATCCCGATCCTGATCATCATTCCCTTGCTGGCCGCGGGAACAGGCGGGGCGGTCCACGCTGAGAGCCACAGCCTGATCGCCCACTGGCCCGTCTGGGCTCAGCCCCTGGCGGTGGTCGGCGTCATCGCAGCGGTGATCCTGGCCGGGCGCTACCTGTCGCGATATGTCTTCCTGGCGATTGCCAAGGCGAATTTGCGCGAAGTCTTCACTGCCATTTCCCTGGCCATCGTCATCGGCGTCACCATCCTGATGGAACTGGTCGGCATGTCGCCGGCGCTTGGGGCGTTTATCGCCGGGGTCGTCCTGGCCAGTTCGCAATACCGCCGCACAATTGAAACCGACATCGAACCGTTCAAGGGATTGCTGCTCGGCCTGTTCTTTATCTCGGTCGGCATGGGCATGGATTTCGGCGTGCTGATGAAACATCCGCTTGCCATGGTCGGCGCGGTTCTGGGGCTAATGACCGTCAAGGGACTGATCCTGTACATTCTCGGCAGCCGGTTCGGCGTGACGGGCGCGCAGGGCATAGGTCTCGCCATCGGCCTGGCCCAGGGCGGCGAGTTCGCCTTCGTCCTGCTTCAGTTGATCGGCGGGCTGAACATCATCGACGCCGAAGCTCAGAAGTTCCTGATCCTGCTGGTGGCGTTGTCGATCGGCTTCACGCCCATACTGGTTGCCCTGTTCAGCCGCTTCGTGATGCCGCGTTTCGTCAGCCAGCTACCGGATCGCGACTTCGATATCATAGACGAAACCAATCCGGTGATCATCGCGGGCTTTGGGCGCTTCGGTCAGGTGGTTGGCCGTTTCCTGCTGTCACAAGGCGTGGCCGTCACCGTTCTGGAAAAGAACCCGGACCAGGTCGAAACCGTCGGCCGTTTCGGTTTCAAAGCCTATTTCGGCGACGCCACGCGCATGGACCTGTTGCACAGCGCCGGCATTCGTAAGGCGCGGATGCTGATCGTGGCCGTGGACGACGCCGATGCGGCAGTCGACATCGTCCGCCAGGTCAAGGAGCAACATCCGAAGCTTCTGGTCTTCGCACGGGCGCGTAACCGACGTCATGCCTACGACCTCCATAAGGCCGGCGTTGACGCCTATCACCGCGAAATGCTGGATGCCTCGCTGGCCCTGGCGCGCGAAGCCATGGTGGCGCTGGGCCGCGATGCTGCGGAGGTTCAGCGCAAGGCGGCGAAGTTCCTGGCGCACGATATCCAGACGCTTAAAAAGTCGTTCGAATTCTTTGAGAGCGAGCCCGAACTGATCAATTTCGCCAAGCTGAGCCGCGAGGAACTGGAACGCATCCTGCGTGAAGACAAGCAGGATGGTGAAGCGCAGGACGCTCCGAATTGAATTCTGACACGCCGGAAGCTTACCTCGACGACAAGGGTGGCTTCTGGAGATGTCAAAATGCGTCGTTACGCCTATGGTTGGATTACGCTTATTTTTTTCGTCGTGTCGATGATCGGGCACTGGGCATTTGGCTGGTTCGCCTATCTGGATGAGGCCAAGAACCACGCCGAGGCGCCCCAGGTGATGGCCTACCTGATCGAAATGGGCCGGGACACATTTGAAAACTGGCAGTCGGAGTTCCTGCAACTGATCTGGCAGGTGGTGGGGCTGGCCTATTTTCTATATGTCGGTTCGCCGTCGTCCAAGGAAAACGACGACCGTACCGAAGCCAAGCTGGATGCGCTGCTGGAACT
>CAMLLA010000207.1 GCA_946480525.1 uncultured Asticcacaulis sp.
AAGCCGCGTTTCGATCGTCCGCAGGGTGAACGTCCCCAGGGCGAACGCAGCTTCAGGCCGCGTGAAGAACGGGCAGGCGGTGGAGAGCGCAAGAGTTATGGCGACAAGCCGCGCGTCGACCGTGGCGATGCCCCCGCCAGGGGCGGCTTCAAATCTGATCGTCCGCGTTCGGACCGGCCTTATTCCGACGGACCCTCTTCGGGGCCACGCCCGGGGGGCAAGCCCGGCGGCTTCAAGCCGGGCGGTCCGCGCCCCGGCGGCCGGCCGGGTGGGGCTCCAGGCGGCTTCAGCCGTAAGCCACGCCGCGAAGACTAAGCCATGCGCATTGTCGGGGGCGACTTCAAGGGACGCGCCATAGCCGCGCCGGACGGCCGCAATACGCGGCCGACCTCCGACCGTGCGCGTGAAGCCATTTTCAACATACTTGCCCACGCCGAATGGGCGCCTGACATGGACGGCGCTCGGGTCATGGACGTGTTCGCCGGATCAGGCGCCCTGGGGTTCGAAGCCTTGTCGCGTGGCGCTTCCTTTTGCCTGTTCGTCGAAACCGACGAAGCGGCGCGCGGCGCCATCCGCGATAATGTCGAAGCGTTCGGGTTGTTTGGAAACACGCGCGTCCATCGCCGCGACGCGACGCAACTGGGGGCAAGACCGGGGTCGCAGGCGGAAGCCTTCGATCTGGTCTTCCTCGATCCTCCCTACCACAAGGGATTGGGCGAACGCGCGCTCGACTGTCTCATTTCGGGGAACTGGCTGTCAGACAATGCGACGGTCGTTTTCGAGCGCGGCGCGGATGAGGATCATTTTGCCACAGATGTGTGGGAAATAAACAACGCTAAAATTTATGGCGCGGCGCAGGTTTTGTTCCTTAAACAAAAAATTTATCTTAAATAAGTTGCTGAATTTTAAGGCAATAAATTTTCAATAACGCCGTTAAGTGGTAAAATTGGCGCATTGGTTAAAAAAGTCTATTGACGGTTTGCCGGTCTTATCCACAATATGTCCTTAACAAGGCGTAAATATTATAGAGGCATAAAAATTGCCCATTCACGCCTTGAGATGAGATTACCAAACTTAGGGGTAAGTGATGGACAATCAAGCTATGCACACAGGGAAGGTGCGCGCCGCGCGCGGCCGTCAGGACGCTTTCAAGCTGCTTTTGGTCGCGGGTCTCAGCGTCCAGGCGTGGGGCGTTGTAATGGGCCTCGGTCTGCTCATTCTGAATTTCGCACACTGATGCGGTGTCTGCCTGGGATCGTTTGATCGCAGGTTTTTTTATGACTGAAGCGATACGGCAAGCACGGTTCGGCGCGACACGCGTGTTCCGTGAGGTTGGGCAGTATCGTCTCAAGTAGACCGAACATGCCCGGGAGTGCGCCGGGCATGGAGCCAGATTGCATTGCGCGGAGGCGGGTTAGCCCGCCCCGACGCTCATGTTCGATGGGTGGGGTGTGACGACGGCGAGCGCAAATGGGTGCGCTCGCCGTCGTTGTTTCAGTAACGCGAATCCGGGTTTCAGCGGTGTGAATCAGGGTCAGCGCCGGCCGAATAGCCGCTCGATGTCCTTGAGCTTGAGCTCGACATAGGTCGGGCGGCCATGATTGCACTGGCCGGAATGGGGCGTCGCCTCCATCTGGCGCAACAGGGCGTTCATCTCATCACCTGTAAGCCGGCGGCCGGACCGGACGCTGTGCCGGCAGGCATGATCGCCGCAGATTTCGGCCATCCGTTCCTTTAGCGCCAGCAGTTCACCGTGTTCCGTCAGGTCGTCGACCAGGTCGCGGACCAGGCCGGAGATGTCGCAGTCACCTAGCAGCGATGGAATATGACGAACAAGCACACTGGTCGGGCCAAAGGCCTCCAGCCCAAGTCCCATGGCCGTCAGGTCGTCGGCGCGCGCCATCAGCCGCGTCACTTCCTCGCGCTCCAGGTCGACGATTTCGGGGATCAACAAGCTCTGGCTGACGACGTGTCCTTCGGCCATGGCTTGCTTCATCTGCTCGTAGACCAGCCGTTCGTGGGCAGCGTGCTGGTCGACGATGACCATGCCGTCCTGTGTCTGGGCCAGGATATAGGTCTCGTGGATCTGGGCGCGCGCTGCCCCCAAGGGAAAAGCAATGGCGTCAGGCGCCGAGGCCTCGGCAGGGGACCAGGCCGCAACTTCGGTGATGACGCCGTCCATGTCGACAAACGATGCTTCGGACACACCCGGTGCGTCGTAGGCGGCAACAGGCTCAACGCGGCCAGCCGGCACAAACGGCGAGGGTTCCGGGGTCAGCCACGGGCGCACGGCAGCGATCTGCGACGGTGTCGGGCGATCAAAGGACACGTTGGCGTAAGACGGGGCGGCAAAGGCGCGGTTAAGGCTTAACTGCGGCTGCACGGGCGTGACCATGCCGTCGGGCCGGAAACCGCTGAGGGTTTGCGAAGCGACGGTCGTCGAGGCGCGATGGCCGGCCGAGGCGAGGGCGTGCTTCAGGGCGCCGATGATCAGGCCACGCACCAGGTTCGGGTCGCGAAAACGGACTTCGGTCTTGGCCGGATGGACGTTGACGTCGAGCTCTTCTGGCGGGATTTCGATGAACAGGGCGGCCAGCGGGTGACGATCGCGCGCCAGGAAGTCAGCGTAAGCCGCACGCAATGCGCCGGCCAGCAGGCGGTCGCGCACTGGCCTGTTGTTGACGAACAGGTATTGATGCAGGGCGTTGCCGCGCGAAAAGGTCGGCAGGCCGGCATAGCCCGTCAGCCGCACGCCTTCGCGTTGCTGGTCGATCAGCAGGGCGTTTTCGGAAAAATCGGGGCCGAGCAGGGCGGCCAGGCGTTTCAACCGGCCTTCAAAGCCGTCGGCCTCGCGGTACAGTTTCAGGGACTTCTTGCCGTCGAGTTCGAGCGAAAAGCCGACATCGTGGTGGGCCATGGCCTGGCGCTTGACTTCTTCGGCGATGGCCATGTTTTCCGAGCGCTCGGACTTCATGAACTTCAGCCGTGCCGGCGTGGCGTAGAACAGATCGCGCAGGTCGACGCGCGTACCGTGTTCGCGGCTGAATGCCGCCGGCTGCAAAGGTGCGATGGCGCCGCCGTCGACCGTAATGGTCTGGGCGTTGCCGTTTTTTGGCTTCGATGTCAGGCTGAGGCGGGCGACAGAGCCCATGGAGGGCAGGGCCTCGCCGCGGAAGCCCAATGTCTGGATGTGCAGCAGGTCCCACGTGCCGTCCTGCTGCGGCTTCAGCTTGGACGTGGCGTGGCGTTCGATGGCGAGTTGCAGGTCGTCCGGGCCCATGCCCCAGCCGTCGTCTTCGATCAGGATTCGGGAGAGGCCGCCCAGGTCGCAGCGGATATCGATCTGGCGCGCGCCGGCGTCGATGGCGTTCTCGACCAGTTCCTTGACGGCTGAAGCCGGGCGTTCGACGACCTCGCCGGCGGCGATGCGGTTGATGGTATCCTGAGGGAGACGCTGAATAACGGACATCCGGGCAGAATAGCCGGAGTCGGAGTGGGTGTCAGTAAGGGTTTAACCACGGAAATCACTGAAGGCCTCGCATGGCGAGGCGACACGGAAAAGGCACGGAATCCTTCGGTGGTGTCTTTGGTCGTGCGGGTGGAAGCGGGTTTTAAGGGAATCCACAGATGCACACAGATGAATGCGCTAACGCGCATCTGCACAGACGATCGGGCAGACGGATATGGTGTGCATCATTTTCAAAAGTAGCGACGGCGCAATGCGCCGTCATACCAGTGAAGTTATTTCGCGCTTCACTGTCCACACACACGGATCATCTGTGCGCCGCGAAGCGGTGATCTGTGTGCATCTGTGGATTCCCTAACAACCGAAAGAGCGCAAACGACCAAAGCCATTTGCGCTCAAATCCGTGCCTCTTCCGTGTTGCCTCGCCATGCGAGGCTTTTCGTGATTTCCGTGGTTAATCCTAACCTTAGGGCTTGCGGAAGACCAAAGCCATTCTGTCCGTCTTACCTCGGATCGCCGGATCGAAGACGTTTTTCGTGTGGTCATCGGCAGAATTGGCCAGTACGGGGCTGTCCTCGGCGACCGTGAAGCCGGCCGCCTTGAAGTCGGCCAGGACCTGCGCCTTTTCGATGCGGTGCAACGTATTGGTCTCGCTGAAGCCCTTGCCCGCCGCCGTGTCATGGTCGGTGATGACGACCACGCCACCCGGCTTCAGCAGCGACTTCAGCGAAGCCGTGAGCTTGGCGGTGTCGTGGCCCTTTTCGTTATAGGTGTCGTGATAGACCATGCCCAGGAAGATGACGTCATAAGGCTTGGCGGGCGCAGGGATCTTGTCGAAATCAACGGTCAGCAGGCTGATATTCTTGCGTGCGGCCGTCATGGCGTCGCGCGCCGGGCCCATCTTGTAATAGTCGACCCAGCCTTGCGGATTCTGCGAGTCGACATGGCCGTTGCACACTGCCGATGACAGCAGCCACGAGGCGTAGCCCTGGCCTGCGCCAATATCGAGCACGCGGTCACCCGGCTTGACGTGCGACAACAGGAAGGTGACTTCGGTCTTGCGGACCGCGTCGCGTTCGCGCTGGTCGGCGGGGCGATCAGCCATGGCCATCGCACTGTCGACGCGCTGTTCCAGCGTCTGTTTAGCGCAGTCGGCGGCGGCCGCAGCAAAGGCGGGCAAGGTCAGTGGCGCAGCTAAGAGCAGGGATGCGGTGAGCAGGGATTTGAACGTCATCTTATCCTCCGGGATTGAGGTGGGAAAAGAAAAAGGCGTCCCGATCGGAACGCCTTGGTACATTTTAAGCTGACCGCCCGGCCTTACAGACCCGGCAGCTTGAACTTCTGGTCTTTCTTCTGGGCGATGATGATCGGCTGGTCGCCGGTCAGCGCCGTCAGGCGGGCCTTTTCGGCTTCCGGATCAACCGGCGTCACTTCGGACGCGATCTGGGTATTGGTGCCGACTGCCGTCGGGGCTTCCGGCTTGCGCCAGAACAGCACCTTGTCGGCGAAGCTCGAGTCCTTGTAGGCGAGGTCGCCGAACTCATCGTCGACGACATAGCGGGCCAGCGGGTCAGCCTTTTCGGCGCCGGCCTTGGCCACGAAGAGCTGTTCACCCTGGGTGCGGCTGACCGCGTCGCGCTCACCAAGCAGGGCCTGGCGCGCCACGCTGTCGGGCTGCAGTTCCTGGGGGCGCGGTTCGCCCGGTGCGGGCGGACGCAGGGCGAAGTTCGGCGGGACGACCAGCGGCGCCTTGGTCACGACGCGGAATTCGTCGGGCACGACCTTGTTAAGGCCCAGCGCGTTACGGGTCGACTCGCACCCCGACAGGGCAAACCCCGCCAAAATCACCAAACCCGCGATCTTTACCGACTTCATCAATTCGCTCCAAATTCCCCTGTCCAGCGGACAAAGATGTGTACTGCGTTTATCTTGGCCTGCCAAGCGCCCTTATTCAGGCATCCGGACCGGTTGCTGGGGCCTTGGCGGACTCCTCGGACTTGAGGAAATGCCAGGCCAGAAGGGCGACACCGATACAGATGGCACTGTCGGCGACGTTGAACACCCACGGAAAGACATGCGTCCCCGAAAAGTCGAGAAAATCGACCACGAACCCGAACCGGATCCGGTCGATGACATTGCCTATCGCCCCGCCTGCGATCAGGCAAAGGGCGACGGCCGGAAGGCGCGTCACCTGCTTGAGCGTCAGGAAACCGAGCCCGATTCCGGCGCTAAGCTGGAACAGCGTCAGGAACCAGCGTCCAAACGGCGAGTTACCCAGCAAGCCGAAGCTCATGCCCGTATTCTCGACATATGTGAACGAGAAGAACGGCAAAATCTTGACCGGTTCATTTGCCAGACGCAATCCGTAGAGCATCCACGCCTTGGTCGCCTGGTCGAACACAACGATGAGGATGCCAACGCCAAGGCACAGAAGGCCGAGACGTGTCACGGGCGCATGCCAGGCCTTTTTGAGGGACTGCACCAACTCACCCATGCTGCGCGTCCCATTCGGCGACGGCGTCGGCATCGCGCAGCGACAGGTCGGGATAGCGCGGATCGCTGCCGACTTCGGGCAGGATGCGCCACGAGCGCTGGCACTTGTTGCCCTCGGCCAGGGCGAAACCGACCGCGACCATGGCCGTGCCTTCCAGGCGGAAAGCATCGTCCGGCGCTGTCTCATAGGTCAGGGTGGCTTGCGAGGTGCGGAAGACTTCGGCGGCGTCGATGCCTTCGAACGCCTCATAGAGGCTGTTGTCGGCGATATAGACAACCGGCGCGGCTTCGAGTGCCGAGCCGATCACCTTGTCGCGGCGCTTGCCTTCCAGCGAGGCCGTGACGACGCCCAACACCGTCTCGATCTTGCTCCAGCGATTGGCCTCAGCCGTGCTGATCCAGGCATCCGGCGCGGCTTCCAGCACGCGGAACAGGTTCTGCTGACCGTCCGGGTTACGGCTCGCCCACGCCTCTTCCATGGTGAAGGTCATGATCGGCCCCAGCCATAGGGTCAGGCGATCGAACAGGATATTCATTACCGTGCGGGCAGCGCGACGCTTGGTGTCCGAAGGCTTGTCGCAGTACAGGCAGTCCTTGCGGATATCGAAATAAAGCGCTGACAGGGTCTGCGAGCAGAAGTCGCTGACCGGGCGGATGACATCGGCGAAGTCGTAGCGCGCATAGGCCTCGCGCACCTGGCCGTCGAGGCGGTGGACCTCATGCAGGATATAGCGCTCCAGCGATGGCATGTCCGAATAGTCGACCGCTTCGGCATCGCTAAAGCCGTTGAGCGCGCCCAGCAGGTAGCGCACCGTGTTGCGCAGCTTGCGATAGGCGTCGACGGTGGTCTGGATGATCTGCTTGCCGATGCGCAGATCTTCGGAATAGTCCGAAAGCGCCACCCACAGGCGCAGGATTTCGACGCCCGATTCCTTGGCGATGTCCTGCGGGGCCACGACATTGCCCTTGGACTTCGACATCTTCTCACCCTGTTCGTCGAGGACGAAACCGTGGGTCAGGACCGCCTCATACGGCGCGCGGCCGCGTGTGCCGCACGATTCGAGTAGCGACGACTGAAACCAGCCGCGGTGCTGGTCCGAGCCTTCGAGATAGAGATCGGCCGGCCAGTGGCTGTCGGCGCGACCTTCGATGGTAAAGGCGTGCGTGCAGCCGGAATCGAACCAGACATCGAGGATGTCGGTGATCTTTTCATAGTTGGCCGGATCGTAGTCGTTGCCGAGGAAGTCCGTGTCCGGCCGCGTGAACCAGGCGTCGGCGCCGCCGTCGCGGATATGTTCGATGATGCGGGCATTGACGGCTTCGTCCTTGAGCGGCTGGCCCGTCGTCTTGTCGACGAACATGGCCAGTGGCGTGCCCCAGTTGCGCTGGCGGCTGATCAGCCAGTCCGGGCGGCTTTCGACCAT
>CAMLLA010000208.1 GCA_946480525.1 uncultured Asticcacaulis sp.
CCGCCAGCACCAACTGGTCAACAAGGCCTTGGCCGACCTGCTGGCGGGGTCGTTGCATGCCCTCGCCCTGGAAACCCGCGCGCCGGAATAGGGATATGGACGTCGCCGTTCTGAGCGCTGACGATTTGCCTCTGTTCCGTGCGAGCATGGCCTTGTTCTGCCGCGTCTTTGACGACGCCGAAAGCTATCAGGGCGCGCCGCCAACAGATGACTATGTGCGCGATTATCTCGACAGACCCGGCAATATCCTGCTGGCAGCGACGCAAGATGGTGCGGTTATCGGCGCCCTGGCGGCCTATGTGCTTCAGAAGTTCGAGCAGGCGCGTAGCGAGGTCTATATCTACGATCTGGCGGTCGATGAGGCGCATCGCCGTAAGGGCATCGCGATGGCGCTGATCGAGCGGCTCAAGGTCGTGGCGCGTGAACGTGGGGCCTATGTTATCTACGTCCAGGCGGATTACGGCGACGATCCAGCGATCAACCTTTACAGCAAACTCGGCACCCGCGAAGACGTGATGCACTTCGACATCACGCTGTAGCGTTGACGCCGGTCAGTGGCCGGCGGACCAGATACGCCAAAACCAAGCCGCAAGAAGCACGGCTCCTGACAGCCAGACAAGAATAACGGCGATAAGCCCACTTCGGCTTATGGGGCGCTCCAGCCTGTCCGCCGCCGTCTTGCGGAATTCCGCCATCAGAGGCGCCGGGATCAGCCTGACCGCCCATAATATACCCAGCGGCACGATCAGCAGGTCGTCGAGATAACCAAGGACCGGGATAAAATCCGGGATCAGATCGATCGGCGACAGGGCATAGGCCGCGACAATTGCCGCGACGATCTTGGCGGCCAAGGGCGTGCGTTCATCACGCGCCGCCAGCCACAGCGCAACGACGTCGCGCTTGATGGCGTGCGCCCATCGTTTGGCCTGATCGAGACGCTGCATCCTATACGCTCGGCGAAGCGTCGCGTTTCAACCGCCTGAGGCAGAAGGTCGACTTGGCATGGCGGATGCCGGGAAACTTCAGCAGCCGCTTGCGCAGGAACTGCTCGTAGTCCTCGGTGTCCTCGACCGCAGCCATGATGACGTAGTCATATTCACCGGTAGTGAGGTAGGCATCGGTCACTTCCGGCAACTGCGCCAGGTGGCGTGAGAAGTTCTCGATCTTCTCGTCGTCGTGCATGTCGAGATTGATCTCGATGATTACCGACATGGGCTTGCCGATCTTTTCCGGATTGAGCAGGGCGACGTAGCCGGAGATGACGCCCTGTTCTTCCAGCCGCTTGATCCGCGACCAGCACGGCGTCTGCGACAGCCCGACCCTGTCGGCGATTTCCTGCGTCGTCAGGTGGGCATCCTCGCGCAACAGCCGCAGAATCTTGCGGTCAATATCGTCGATTTCATACGCCTGTTTAGAACGTGCCATCGGGTTTTGTGCTCCGCAGCAAATAATATATCCATTGAGATCGATTTTCTCAGAAAAATATTCCGCTGACAAGGCTGTCTCGCGCGCAATTTGGAAGGACATTCCTGACAGGAGGTATAGTCTCATATGTAATTATAAAACAGGTTGGAATGCCCTATGCGCGCCAATGTTACCCTCGCCGACAAGTACCAGCTGGTAACCGGCCGGGCCTTTATGACCGGGGTGCAGGCGCTCGTGCGGCTGCCGGTCATGATCCGCCAGGCGGATATGAAGCGTGGGCTGAACACGGCGGGTTTCATCTCCGGTTATCGCGGCTCACCGCTCGGCACCTACGACATGCAGCTGGCGCAGGCGAAATCCTGGCTCGATGCCCACGATATCGTCGTCCAGCGCGGGATAAACGAAGATCTCGGCGCCACGGCGGTCTGGGGGACACAGCATGTCCACTTGTTCAACGGCCACCGCAAGGATGGTGTGTTCGGGCTGTGGTACGGCAAGGGGCCGGGCGTCGACCGGACGGGGGACGTCTTCAAGCATGCCAATTTCGCCGGCACCTCGCCGCTCGGCGGTGTGCTCGCCCTGGCCGGCGACGACCACTCGTGCAAATCCTCGACCCTGGCCAACCAGTCGGAATTCGCCTTTGCCGACGCCGAAATGCCGGTCCTCATACCGTCGACCATCGATGAGGTGCTGGAGTTCGGCATTAAGGGCATCGAGATGTCCCGCTTTAGCGGCTGCTGGGTCGGCCTCAAGACGATTGCCGACCTGATGGACGCCTCGACCTCGGCCCATATCGATCCCGACCGCTACGCCACCCTAAAGCCCGACTTCGACCTGCCCGAAGGCGGCTTGAGCATCCGCCTGGGCGATACCCCAGAGGCCAAGGAAATCCGCCACCGCCATTTCCGTCTGCCGGCGGCGCAGGCCTTTGCGCGCGCCAATGGCCTTGATCCGATCGTCCGCGACGCAAATACCCCCCGCTTCGGCATCGCCGCCAGCGGCAAGGGCTATCTGCATGTGCTCGACGCCCTGCGCCTGCTCGAAATCTCCGATGCTGAGGCCGCCAGCCTGGGCCTGCGCATCTGGAAAGTCGGCATGGCGTGGCCGCTCGACACCGTCATGGCGCGGACCTTTGCGCGCGATCTTGAAACCGTCCTCGTCGTCGAAGAGCGCCGCGCCCTGATCGAGCCGCAACTACGCGACGCGCTTTATGACCTGCCGCAACGTCCGCAAGTGCTGGGCAAGGTTGGGCGTAATGGCCGTCCCCTGGTCCGCGACGTCATGGACCTCGATACCGCCCACGTTGCCAACGCGCTGTTCGACGTGCTCCCCGAAACGCTGCGGACGCCGGCCCGCCAAGCCATCGTCGATCGCCTGCATAGCCGCGTCGACAGCCGCGACAATGTCGTCCAGCTCCATACGCGCAAGCCGTTTTACTGCGCCGGTTGTCCGCACAACACCTCGACGACCGTGCCCGACGGCAGCCGCGCCACGGCCGGCATCGGCTGTCACTACATGGTCCAGTTCATGCCGGCGCGCCATTCGGAAGTCTGCACCCACATGGGCGGTGAGGGCGTGACCTGGGTCGGCCAGGCGCCGTTTACCGATGAGCCGCACATCTTCGCCAATCTCGGCGATGGCACCTATTTCCATTCGGGTCTTCTGGCGATCCGTCAGTCGATCGCCGCAGGCGTCAACATCACCTACAAGATTCTCTATAACGACGCCGTCGCCATGACCGGCGGCCAGCACGTCGACGGCCAGCTGCATCCGGTGACCGTGGCGCAACAGGTGGCGGCCGAAGGCATCCAGCACATCGTCATGGTGTCGGACGATCCCGACCGCTGGCGCGGCCATGCCAACATGCCGCCGCGCGTCAGCTTTTATCACCGCGACGACATCGAAACTGCCGAGGCCGAACTGAAGGCGATCCCGGGCACGACGGTGCTGATCTACGACCAGATGTGCGCCACCGAACTGCGTCGCCGGCGCAAGCGCGGGCTGGAACCCAAGGCCAAGGAACGCATCTTCATCAACAGCGCTGTCTGCGAAGGCTGCGGCGACTGCTCGGTCAAGTCGAACTGCATCGCCGTCGGTCCGAAAGAGACCGACCTTGGCCGCAAGCGTGAGATCGACCAGTCGGCGTGCAATGTCGATACATCGTGCGTAAAGGGTTTTTGCCCCAGCTTCGTGTCGCTGGAGGGCGCGAAGCTTAAGAAGGCCGCGCCGGACGCCGTCGATCACCTGATCGCCGACCTGCCCGATATCACGCCGCCGGCGCTGACGGCGGAACCGTTCAACGTCCTGCTGACCGGGATCGGTGGTCTAGGCGTCACCTCCTTGAGCGCCATGTTCGGCATGGCCGCGCACCTCGATGAGGCCGAAGTCCTTTGCGTTGACCAGATCGGCCTGGCGCAACGCGGCGGGGCGGTCGACGCCCATGTGCGCCTGGCCAAGGCCGGGACCATGCTGCCCGGCGGGCGTATTCCTCTGGGCGAGGCAGATGTGCTGATCGCGGCTGACATGGTCACTGCGCACGGCAAGTCGACCCTGCCGCTGTTGTCGGCTGATCGGACGCGTGGTCTGCTCGACAAGCGCCTGACCCCGACGGCCGAGTTCACGCAAGACACTGAAACTGTCTTCGATACGCTCAGCATGACGCGCAAGGTCAAGGCGGCCGTAAAATCCCTCGACAGTTTCGATGCCGCGGGACTGGCGCGTCAGTATCTCGGTGATGCCGTTTATGCCTTGATGATCATGTGGGGCGCGGCCTGGCAGTCGGGACTGCTGCCGCTGTCGCGCGCAGCCATCGAAGGCGCGATCACGCTCAATGGCGCCGAGGTAAAGGCCAACCAGCGCGCCTTCGCCATTGGTCGCGCCTATGCCGCCGGCCGTCTCGACAAGGCTGAGACGCCGTCGCCGGGTTTCGATCTCGACGCCTTTATCAAGGCCCGTGTCGTCGACCTGACCGCCTATCAGGACGCAGCCTACGCCGCCCGCTACAGCCACCTGGTCGAAACCGCTCGCGTCGCGGAAGCGCAGTATGGCTCCTTGCGTCTGACCGAAGCCGTGGCGCGTGCCGCCTTCAAGCTGATGGCCTATAAGGACGAATACGAGGTCGCACGTCTTTACAGCAATCCGGCCTTCAAGGCGTCTTTGGCTGAGCAGTTCGAGGACACCAAGGCGATCCGTGTCTTCCTGGCCCCGCCGCTGTTGGGTGAAAAGGACATCCACGGCCACGCCAAAAAGCGCAAGTTCGGTCCCTGGGTGTTTAAGCTGTTCGGCGTGCTGAAGTCGCTCAAAGGTCTGCGCGGCACGGCCTTCGATATCTTTGGCTATACCGGTGAGCGCCGCGCCGAACGCCGGCTGATCGAGGACTATTTCACCCTGGTCGGCCGCCTGGCGCGTGAACTGACGCCCGGCAATCTCGATCTCGCCGTGACCCTGGCCAATCTGCCTCAGGACATCCGCGGCTTCGGCCACATCAAGGCGGCCAACATGGAAAAGGTCGCCTTACGCGAGGCCGAACTTCTCACCCGTTTCGAAGCCGCGATCCACCGGCCCGAACCCGCAAGCGCCGCGCCGACAAAAGGCCGCGCCATACTCTTCGACAGAACCAAGGAACGCCTCCATGTTTGATCATCGCGACTTCGACAGCCACGAAAAGGTAATGATGGTGGAGGACGAAGACTCGGGTCTGCGCGCTATCATCGCCGTCCATTCGACGGCCCTGGGGGCAGCCGCCGGCGGTTGCCGGCTGTGGAGCTATGACAGCAGTGCTGCCGCCCTGTCGGATGCGCTGCGCCTGTCGCGCGGCATGTCATTCAAAAACGCGATGGCCAACCTGCCCATGGGAGGCGGCAAGGGCGTGATTCTCGGGCCTGTCGCGGCCGACCGGCGCGTGGCTGTCATGCAGGCCTTTGGCCGAGCAGTGAACAGCCTGAACGGCCAATATATCACCGCCGAGGATGTCGGCGTCGGCGTATCGGACATGGAAATCGTCGCAACGCAAACGAAGTTCGTCAGCGGCCTGTCGGCAGCCGCGGGCAAGTCGGGCGGCGATCCTTCGCCCTACACGGCGCGCGGTGTCTGCGTCGGCATCGAAGCCGCAGTGCGTGCCAAACTCAACCGCCCGGAAGTGGCAGGCCTCAAGGTCGCCGTCCAGGGGCTCGGCCATGTCGGCATGTATCTGTGTGAAGAGTTGTACAATCTCGGCGCCAATCTGGTCGTCGCCGATATAAATCCGGCGCGTGTCGCCGAGGCGCAAGGCCGCTTTGGCGCGTTAGGCGTCGGTGTTGACGATATCCTGACAGAGGACGTTGACGTGGTGGCGCCGTGCGCGCTGGGCGGTACAATCTCCGAATATGCGGCGCGTTACATCCGCGCCGGTATCGTCGCGGGCGCGGCCAACAACCAGTTGGCGACGCCGGAAGCGGGCCGTATCCTGGCCGAACGCGGCATCCTCTACGCGCCGGACTATGTCATCAACGCGGGTGGCATCATCATGGTCAATGGCGAAATCACCGGCAATAACGACAGGGCGGTGGTGACGGCGGCCGTCGACGCCATCGGTCCTCGCCTCGACGAAATCTTCGCCCGCGCCAAAAGCGAAAACGTGATCACAAATGAGGTTGCCGACGCCATGGCGAAGGCTAAACTCCGCACCGCGAAGGACGTGAAGGCGCGGACAGTCGCTGCCGCTCCCGCCCCGTTTACGGGGAGGGGGGACCGCGAAGCGGTGGGAGGGGCTGTCGCGCACTGATAGGCAAAAGAGATGCACATGCGCGATATCCACCACTTCCTGAACGGCAGGTCCGTGCCGGGCGCCTCAGGCCGCTTCGGTGACGTTTACGATCCGAACACTGGCAAGGTGCAGGCGCGCGTTGCATTGGCTTCGGCAGCAGAGGTTGACCTCGCCATTCAGCAGACGGCGAAGGCGCAGGTCGGCTGGGCGCAGATGAACCCGCAGCGCCGGGCGCGCGTCATGTTTGCCTTCAAGGGGCTGATCGAAGCCAACATGGACGAACTGGCGCACCTTCTGTCGTCAGAACACGGCAAGGTCGTCGCCGACTCGAAGGGCGACATCCAGCGCGGGCTTGAGGTCGTGGAATTCGCCTGCGGCATACCGCACCTGCTTAAGGGCGACATGACCGCCGGCGCCGGCCCCGGCATCGACGTCTATTCCATGCGTCAGCCTTTGGGCGTCGTCGCCGGCATCACGCCGTTCAACTTCCCCGCCATGATCCCGCTGTGGATGGCGGCGGTGGCCCTGGCGTGCGGCAATGCCTTTGTGCTCAAGCCGTCGGAAAAGGACCCTTCGGTGCCGGTGCGCCTCGGCGAACTGCTGCTTGAGGCCGGCCTGCCCGAAGGCGTCTTTCAGGTCGTCCACGGTGACAAGGAAGCTGTCGATGCCCTGATTACGCACGATCTGATCAAGGCCGTGTCGTTCGTTGGCTCGTCGGACATCGCCCAATACATTTACGCCACCGGCGCGGCGCACGGCAAAAGAGTCCAGGCCATGGGCGGCGCCAAGAACCATGGCATCATCATGCCCGACGCCGATCTCGACCAGGTGGTGAAGGACATTGTTGGCGCCGCCTATGGCTCGGCTGGTGAGCGCTGTATGGCCCTGCCGGTGGCCGTACCGGTCGGCGCCAAGACCGCCGACGCCTTTGTCGAACGCATGATGGATGCAGTGTGGGGCCTCAAGGTAGGCGTCTCGACCGATGCCAACGCGCATTATGGCCCGGTCATCTCGGCGGCGCATAAGGCCAAGGTCGAATCCTATATACAGATGGGTGTCGATGAAGGCGCCGAGCTTTTGCTCGACGGCCGCGGGTTGAAGCTGCAAGGCCACGAGGACGGCTATTTCATCGGCCCGACCCTGTTCGATCGCGTCAAGCCGGGGATGAAGACCTATCAGGATGAAATCTTCGGCCCGGTGCTTCAGGTCGT
>CAMLLA010000209.1 GCA_946480525.1 uncultured Asticcacaulis sp.
GACTGCCGGACAGCGGCGCCGTATAAAGACACAGGTCGAGCGTGTGCCGCCATTTGTGGAAGGTAAAGGTCGGCTGGTCTTCGGTATTCAATAACCGCAACCCGCCGTCGTCGAGCAAGGGTTTGAGTTCCTGCAACCCGTTGAGTGTATTGAAGTCCGCGAGAATGATCATCTCACCCTCGGTTTCGCGGACCAGGTCGCGCACCTCGGCGAACTGCTTCTGGCGGACGTCCGCCTTCAGCGAAAAGTGGGTGAAGAGGACACTGAGGTCCGGGCGCAGGGCGACCTTATAGATCAGCCGCTTGGTGCCGTTGCGAAAATAGAGACGGTCATAGGCGAACTCTGACTTCGCCAGGAAGCCGTTGCTCTTGCCGCCGTGGAAAGGCAGCTTTGACGTCCGGCTGTTCGGCCCATACTTGTCGGCGACGTCATGAAAGCGATAGTCTCCGCACATCAGGGCCGATATCTGGTTGAACCAGGCGGTGTGCGCCGCTCCCTGTTCCAGCTCGATCATGCAGCACAGGTCGGGCGCCTCGCGGTCGATGATCTGGCGGAACTGCGCCATCACCGCCTGCTGCTGCGCCGCCGATTTGTAAACGTGACGATAGGCACGCGTCACATGGTGATACAGGCTGCCGCTGATGCCCGTCGCATAGCCGAGATTGCTGAACAGTATTTTCATATCGTTATCACACGCGTTGCAGCATCATCGTCCCGATCCGCCCCATCAGACCATCGAACCATGACCTTGCCTGCTCGTCTTCCTGCCTGGACGGCCGGGCAAAGACGGCGTCGTCCGAAAAGCTGCGGGCGACTTCGGCGACCATGGCCGGATCGCGCAGGATGATATTGGCCTCACGATTGCGGCACAGGCTCAAATAGTCGAAATTGCAGCTGCCGAGCGTCGCCCACTGACCGTCGATGATAGCATATTTGGCGTGCAGAACCGAGCACTGATAAAGCAGGACCTCATATCCCTTGCCGCGCCACACCGGCAGCAATGCGCGCGTCACACGATCGGCCAGGGCGACGTCGGTTTCATGCGACAGCAGGAGCACAATCCGCACACCTCTTGCCTTGGCCCGGCTGAGCGCTTCCCGCAGGCGGCGCGGCGGAAAGAAGTAGGGCGTGGCGATGCAGATCTCGTGCCTCGCGCCATCGATCGCGCTGACCATCGCATCGTAGAGCGGATAATGTCCGCCCTTGGGGTTTTGCGACACGTAGCAGGCGTCCATTTTATGGACGACGGTTTCCGCGCCGTCACCGTCCAGCCGGCCGTCTTCCAGATCGTGCCACATGGTTTCGAAATCGCGGCGGGCGGCTTCGGCCAGGCCGTCTTCCAGCCGCACCATGGTGTCCCGCCAGCTGCGCATATAGGCCGCCAGGCACATGCTGCCGAGATAGGTCGCCGTTTCGTCGACGTGCAGCAGCTTCGCATGGGTTCTGGGCAACCACGACAAGGGCTTCAGCAGCTCCGCCGGGCGCAGCCGGTGATAGAAGGCGACCTCCGCCCCGGCGCTTTGCAGTTCGGCGATGACGGACGTCTTGCCGACCGCGCGGCTGCCGAAGGCGTCCAGGATGATCCGCACGTGCAGGCCTTCGCTGGCCTTGCGAGCCAGCAAACGCAGGAAGTCATGACCGACGTCGTCGGCCTTGACGATATATTGCTCGAAATCGATCGAAACCTTCGCCTGTTCGCACGCCCGGGTCATGACGGCCCAGGCCTCGGCGGTCGTAAGATGAAACTCCATAGTCCCCTGTAGCCTTTTCACCTCTGTCATACAGAAGCTAGGCGCAGGGGATATCTGGATTCAATTATGATTTGGGCGTGCAGCGGCCTTCGAAAGAGGCCCCCTGTTCGATTGCCAGCCGCTCGAAGTTGAGATCGCCGCGCACCTGGCTGGAAGGCTCAAGCTTGATGGAGGTCGCGGTGATGTTGCCCCTGACATTGCCACGGACTTCGACGGTTGCGGCCTTCAGATTGCCTTCCACCTGTCCGCCGGCCGAGACAATCAATGTCTCGACTTCGACATTGCCGATCACCTTGCCTTCGACGGCAAAGATGCCGGAGCCCCGGACATTGCCGGTGATGACGATATGGCCCGTGGAACTGGCTGATCCCGGATCCGAGTTCTGTATCATTTACGTAACCCCTGCGAAGACAACACGTCCGCGGTGCAAGAACCAAACCATACAAACGTGCTGCAAGTTTGGCCAGGGCGGGGCATGGGTGCGGCGTCTGCCATCGCACCCATGTGTCTTTGGTATCAGGCGCTCACCGGCGCATTGTCGCGCGCCCATTGGTCCAGGCTGCGCGGCGCATGGCCCGACAGGCGCTCGACCGAGTCCGTCACCATTGCCGTCCAGCCTTCGCGTACCGGATGATAGATGGCGGCCAGCAGTCGCGCATAACCGTCGCCGACCACCGGCGTCAGCTTGGCGATAAAGGTGTCGTCGTCAAGCGACCTGTAGCCGATGGTGCGGCCATACGCCCTGGACAGGATGGCGGCGGCCTCGCCGTAGCTGAAAGCCTCCGGCCCGGTCAGCACGAAGGCCTGTCCGTTGAATGCGTCGCTGGTCAGCGCGCCGGCAG
This sequence comes from uncultured Asticcacaulis sp., assembly GCA_946480525.1. Next base: position 2,594 of record CAMLLA010000209.1, read on the forward strand.
CGCTTTCGGCGATATCGCGCGCATCGATGAAGCTCGACTTGCCTTCGCCCGCCGGCACCTCGATCGTGCCATTGGCGATGTCGTGGCCCCAATAGGTCGCGAAGTTGTCGGAGAACCAGTTGGGCCGAAGGACCACGAACGGCGTACCTGAGCGCTGAAGCAGAAGCTCGACCTGGCGTAGCGGAATATTATCGTCTGCATCGACGCCGATGGCGGTTTGCAGCACGACCTTAATCTTGCGGCTGGCAAATTCGTCGATGACGGGCTTGAGGAGCGTCGCGGGATCCATCTCGCCCGGCGGCACCACCAGATAGGCACGGTCAACGCCGTCCAGGGCGGCAATGACCGAGCCCGCGTCCTTCAGGTCGAGGCTGACCGTTTCGGCGCCCACTACCGGCTTTGGATTGCGGGCGGCGGCACGGACCTGTTCACCGCGTGCGACAAGGGTTTGTACAAGGTGGCTGCCGACATTGCCCGTGGCGCCAATAACCAGAATCTTCGCACTCATGAAACATCTCCATAGCTTTCTATTGGAAACCTGCTCTCCAATGGTTAGAATATAGCGAAGCTGACACAGCTGCAAAAGAATGCACTTTCAAGTCAGTAGGTTACCTGAAGGAAACCGCTTATGAAAATTGACCATGTCCCGTTCGACCAGCTCCCCAACGTCTTCAGCGACCAGTGCCCGACACGAATGGTGCTCGACCGCGTGGCCGACAAGTGGGCCATATTGTTGCTGTTGCGCCTGCTCGATGGTCCGACGCGCTTCAACCAGTTGCATCGCGACATTCGCGGCATTTCGCACAAGGTCCTTTCGCAGACGCTCAAGAAGCTCGAACGCGATGGTCTGCTGACACGCCATGTCTTCGCCACCGTCCCCGTGACCGTCGAATACCGGGTGTCGCCACTGGGCGAGACGCTGTGCGGCACGGTCAGCAAGCTGGCCACCTGGGCCGAAAGCCATATCGGCGACATCCTGGCGGCACAGGCGGCCTTCGACGCGCGGGCTGACGCCGCCTTATAACGTTGACGAACAAGGATTCTCAGGACACAAGCATCGGTCTTGTTTTGCCGCGATATTCAGCCAAAAACCGCTGCACACGTTTTGGCATACCTCTCCAGGGAGACAGAGATGTGCGAGCTTCTGGCGATGAGCGCCAATGTGCCGACCGATATCCGCTTCAGCTTTTCCGCACTGACGCAGCGCGGCGGGGTGACGGGCAAGCATACGGACGGCTGGGGGATCAGCTTCTATGAGGACAAGGGCTGCCGCAGCCTGCACGACCCGAACCCGAGCGCGCATTCGGAACTGGCGAAGTTCCTGAAAGCCTATCCCATCAAGAGCCGGATCGTCATTGCCCACGTGCGCAAGGCCAATCGCGGCCGCGTCGCCCTGGAAAACACCCATCCCTTCATTCGCGAAATGTGGGGGCAGTACTGGAGTTTCGCCCATAACGGCCAGTTGAAAGGCATCAAGAAGCGGACGCTCGGCCAATACGTACCCGTTGGGGCTACCGACAGCGAACACGCCTTTTGCTGGCTGCTGCATCAGTTGCGCCAGATGTACCCGAGCCGGCCTTCCGACTACAAGCTGGAACGCGCCTTTTCAGAGCTCTTCGCCTCATTGCGCGAACTGGGTGTCTTCAATGCGCTTTTAAGCGACGGCCGCACACTATACACCAGCTGCTCGACGAAGCTGTGCTTTATCCGCCGCGCCGCGCCCTTCGGCCGGGCCAGCCTGATCGACGAAGACATGGAGGTCGATTTTTCCGAGGAAACCTCGCCCGACGACAAGGTGATCATCGTCGCCTCCCAGCCCCTGACCAGCAACGAAACCTGGACGCAGGTCAATGCCGGTTCGACGGTCGTCTTCCGCGACGGCGACGTCATCCGGCAATACGGCTGAAGGGGTACTGCGAAAAGATGGAGGGGGCCATCGCCCGCAATACCCCTCCCCGACGAGACGACCAGAACACACCGGCCCGCCATCTTCCTGCGCACCTCCGGTGCGAGGCGCAGGAAGCACTAGATCGGAATGGGTTTAGGTGGAAACGTCATTCCGATCTAAGCTTTTGTTTTATAGCGATATTTAAGGCGAAAACCGCTTACACTTTTCGCCATATCGCTCTAAAGAATACACATCTGTTTACGACGGCGGCGCGGCAAGGGATCACCGGAAATTTCGGCGCCGAATGCGCAAACGTGCCGAACGCTATCGTATAAATCCCGCAGAAACGGGGTGGGCTCCACCCATGGTAGAGGTCATACGCTCTTTTTCGCTGCGTTGCACCATATTTTTTGACGACGTTCGACCTCCGCCCGGACCACAGGATCAGCGTCGGAAAGGTGTCAGACAAAAACCAGGTCATCGCGTGTTATGACCGCGTCGATAATCAGGGCCAGATCGACCGCGGCCCCGGCTCCCGCTCCATCGCCGTCCCACCACAGGTGGTCGACGCCCGCGTCCCAGACGAACTGCGCCATCAGCCCTACTGCCGCGCTTCCGGCTGTGAATTCCGCTGCCGTCAGCGCATGTCCCGCCGAAAAGCCATAGTCCGCTCCGGAAAAGACCAGCCGGTCGAACCCGTGGGCAAAGTCGCTTATCCGGTCACTGCCATTGCCGGCGGCTGCTGCGAAGACAAAGTCGTCGCGTCCCCCGCCACCGCTCAAGCTATCCATGCCCGCGCCGCCCCAGAGGCTGTCATTGCCATTGCCGCCTGCCAACACATTGCCGCCTGCCGTGCCCGTAATGCGGTTGTCCAGCCCATTGCCCGTCCCCGTCACGGCGCCGCCGGTCAGGTACAGGTGCTCGACACTGGCGCTCAGGGCGAAGTCGATCGCCGACCAGACGGTATCGGAGCCCTGGTTTGCGTCCTCGATCACCCGGTCGCCGAGGTGGTCGACATAATAGATATCGTCGCCGGCATTGCCGTACATGCGGTCGTTGTCGAGCCCGCCATCCAGGACATCGTCGCCAGCGCCTCCGGTCAGGGTGTCCCAGCGCTGCCCCCCAAGGACCGTGTCGTTGCCGTTGCCTCCGTCCAGAACGTCGCTGTCTATGCCGCCGTCGAGCGCATCGTCGCCGTCCATTCCCCATAGGGTATCGTGGCCAAAGGCGCCGCTCAGCGCATTATTGCCGGTATTGCCAGTCATCACATTATGGAGACTGTTGCCGGTGCTGGAAATGTTGCCTGCGCCGGTGAGAACCACCGCCTCGACATAGGTGGTCATATTCCAGCTGATCGCCGCATAAACTGTGTCGCTGCCTTCGTTCGCCAGCGTGTTTTCGTTCACCCGGTCGCCGACATGATCGACATGGTAGATGTCGTTGCCCGGTCCGCCAAACATCTGGTCATTGTCGAGCCCGCCATCGAGCGTGTCATTGCCGTCGCCGCCGCGCAACGTATCCCAGCGCGCACCGCCGAAAAGACTGTCGTGGCCGCCGCCGCCTTCGATGACATTGCTGACCGCGTTGCCGATGATCCGGTCGTTGCCGCTGCCCGTGACGGCATTTTCGATCGTCACGCCCTGGGCGATGGAGATATTGCCGACCAGTCCGCCCACGCTCGAGAAATGCGCGGCGCGCAGATCGAGCAGGGCATTGTCGGCATAGCCCGAAAAGTCAAGCCTGTCCGTCCCGCCGGCGTCCCAGACGCAGAAGATAACGGTTCCGGATGCTGCGCCTGCGTCGAACCACGCCCGCCCCGCGGTGGCATTGAAGCCATAGGTCGTGTCGCCTGTCCGCACCGACATATTGGCGCCGTAAAGCCTTTGGGCAGCGGCGATATCGTCCATGAGCGGCGCAGAGGCATAGCGGTAATTGTTCCAGCCACCGGTATTGCTTTCGTCGAAATAGCTCATCACCGCGTACTGGCGCGTATCCTCGGCATATTCGGCATGGGCGGCATAGGTGATGGTGACGCCCGGCGCCGCATTGTAGTCGCCTGGATGGGCTAGCCCCAGCGCATGGCCGATTTCGTGGACCAGGGTCGTCTGGCCGTAGCCGAACAAGGCGGGCGAGCTGTTATAGAACAGGGTGCTGTTGACCCAGACGTCGCTGTCGAAGCTGTTCCACGACGGATCGTACGGGAAATAGGCGAAGGCCGCCGCGGCCGACGCCCCTGTCGAATAGTTGGCGAACAGGAGCGTGGCGTTATTGGAATATGCGCCGGGGCCGCTGGTGCCCGCTCCTGCCCGAACAAAGGTCAGGTTGGCGACATCGGACCATGACTGCAGGGCCATCTCGGCGGCGGTGATCTGGGCGGCGTTGAAGACGGAAAAGCCCCCCGTATCCGACGGCATGGAGGACGGGGCGCTCGACCGAAAGGCGTAGGTGACCGTCGCCGGCTGATTGAGAGCGCCATAGCCCGACTGCGAATAGCCGTAGCGGGTAATCTGCTCGGCCGCCTCATCGACGCTAAAGGAAATCTTGCCGCCGATGGTCTGCCCGCCGCCGCGCTCAAGGGTCGGATCGACGGCGTTGAGCGGCGGCACGGCGTGCATGGTCATGATGTGTGTTCCGTTGAAAATCTGCCCGCCGCCTGCCTTTTCAATACCACCATTTGGCGAAATCCGTCAGCGGGATTCGCGTCATTTATTGCCGGAAGCATTTATCGTTCAAACAACGAAAAGCCGCCGGAGGATATCCGGCGGCCCTGCTTGTCCCGTCAGCGCGCCAGGCAAGGCTAGATCGGAATGATTTTAGCTGGAAGCATCATTCCGATCTAAGCTTTTGTTTTGTCGCGATATTTAAGGCGAAAAC
>CAMLLA010000210.1 GCA_946480525.1 uncultured Asticcacaulis sp.
CACGAACGAACGCAGTGAGTGAGATGTGGTGGTGGGGCTTTTTCCTAAGCCTCGTTGGCGTACAGACTATAGCCCAGCGCCTCGACGACCGGGGCGATCTGGTCGAACCACGGCGACAACTGCCGCTCATAGTGACGCCAGCGGCTGACCGAGCGATCGTTCAAAGGTTTTGACACCTGCGCATAGGACGGCGTCGGCGCATGGCGGCGATTTTCGTGGAACCGCAGCGTCGCCTCGTCGAACGCCAGGCCGCACCAGTCAAGCACCCGACGCGTCCAGCCTTCCTGATCGGCGATGAAATCTTCATAGCGCATGGTCAATGCCGGATGGTCGAGCACGTCATCATAGTGCGTCGTCAGGTCGTGCATGGTCACCATGTGGCGGATGATGCTGTCGATCGCGTAGCCGCTGTTATAGCCATGAGTCAGGTTGTGTGACAGCATCGACACGGCCACGTCGAGCGGGTGGCGGACCATGCGTACGATCGGCGCATGCGGAAACGCCAGGCGGATCAACGGCAGGTGGGCATCGTTCAGCGGCATCTTGTCCGTGAACAAAGGCTTTGCATCGCGTGTCACGCCATAGGTTTCCGCGCGGCCGAGATAGTAGTCGCGCATCAGGCCGGGGACGTGGTGATGGTCGGCGGCTTCGATATGCGCCAGCTGCACAGGAAAGCCTTCCTTGCCCGGCAGGACGCTTTCGATCAGAGCGCGCCATTCGTGCACGAAAGGCAGCTCGCCACCGGCCGCGACGTCGGGATGGCTGTTGAGCATCTGCTCGATCATGGTCGTGCCGGAGCGCGGGAACCCCAGAATGAAGACGGGCTGCGGCCCTGAACGAATACCGGCGCGCGGCAGGCGGCTGAGGGTGTCGCGCGTGAAGACGGTTTTCAGCGCGGCGGCTTCGGCCTCGACGTGTGCCGCGTCATAGGTCGCGCCCGTTTCGTGGGCAAGACGCGCCTTGGCCTGGGTGAAGCCGGTCCAGGCCTCGTCGTGGCGGTCCAGCCTGTCGAGCAGGCGGGCACGGTCGAGCTGTGCGGCGGCGCTTAAGGGGCCGCGTTTGTCGATCAGTTCCAGCGCGTCCTTCACCTTGTCGCCATTGCTGAGGTACAGCGCACGCAGCAGGGTAAAGTCCTCGCCCGTCTTTTTGCCGGCCTGTTCAGCGCGGTCGAGCCACAGCCAGGCATTGACCATGTCGCGCCGCGCTTCATAGACGCGCGACAGATGAGCCATCGTCATGGCCTGCGGCTCCATCCGGCACGATTGCAGCAGCAGCGGTTCGGCCTCGTCGAGACGGCCCTGATTGTAAAGACAAAGGCCTAAGTTGATCAGCAGTTGCGGATGGGCGCCGGCCAATTCGAGCGCGCGGCGATTGTGGAATTCCGCGGCCGGCAGGTCGTCCTTTTCACCGAGGATGACGGCCAGTTGCAGGTGGGCCTGCGGATCGTCCGGCCGGGCGATCAAGGCCTGGCGGGCGGCGGTCTCAGCCCCCTTGCGATTGCCCATACCGTGCAGCAATTGCGTCAGGTCGTGCAGGGCCCAGGGACAGGCGGCGTCATAGCGAATTGCCTGGCGCATGGCCTCTTCAGCGCCCTTCATGTCGCCCCGCGCCTGAAGGATGACGGCCTTCAGTTCCAGGGCGTCGAGATCGTCGGGATGTTCTTTCAGGCGCATGCCGCACAGGCTTAGCGCCGCTGAAAAGTCGCGGGCCTGATAGGCCTGTCGGCCGCGAAGCACCAGGGGGTGTGCGGCCGGTGCGGGTTGGAGCAGAGACAAGGGACGCGCCTCACGGAACCTGTAAATACCACGGTTACACTAGGCAGATTCCCTGAAATGCTCAAGCCTTGCTTGCAGGCGTGGATTTGGTCTTCGAAAACGGTAATCCGAACAGCGGCCGCAGAGGAACTATTGCCCTGACGATCAGGTAGCTGAGCCAGCAGCCGGCGGTGGTGGCGACGACCAGGATCGTGGCTTCCACGCCGACGGGCAGGTGTAATAGGTTGAGATTGTAGGCAAAAACGACAATCAGGGTCTGATGGACGATATAAAAGGGAAAGACGGCTTCGGTCAGTGTCCGGCGTATCGGGCCATCGGCATCGGCAAGGTGGCGTCTCGCGAACCCCAGAAGGGCGAACATCATGAAGACGGCCTGGCAGGATTCGGTGAAGGTACCGATGACCCAGGCGATTTCCAGCGGCCACGGCAGGGCTTTGGCGTAGTAGAGATGCCGCAACCAGCTTAGCGTCGCATAGGCGATGAAACCGACGACGAGGCTGAGCCAGCGCGACCTGGCAGCGATATCGAACAGGCGATCGAAGCGCGCGGCCAGGGCCCCCAGCAGAAAGAAGCCGAAGGAATGGGTATGGACGGTCCAGTCGCCGACTAATGCATGAGTGTCTTCGAATTGCGGTTGCATGACGGCCTGGGCGAACCAGTAGAGCGCGATCGGAATGGCAAAATAGACGGGCGCCGGCAGGCGTGTCGCCCAGACGAGTGGGATGCGCTTGAGCAGTGGCCACAGTGCGGCGAAGATCAGGCTGTAGACGAGCAGGTAGGCGACGTACCAAAGGTGGTTCCATGTCGGCACGGTCAGGCAGCCGTCCGTGTCGCACCAGCCTGAATAGCCGGTCAGGTACTTGCCGTAGAAGTCGAGATAGCTGCCGGTAAAGTGAACCTGGGACACGATCTCATAAAAACTTTGCGGCGGCACGATCACCAGTATTCCGAACAAAAGCGGCCAGAACAGACGGGTGAATCGTGAGCCTGCCAGGCGGAGCGTGCCCAGTTTTTGCGCGAGGAAGACGGTCGCCACGCCCGAGATGAAAAAGAGCAGGTCCAGCCGCCACGGGTTGACCAGCAACATCAGCGGTTCGATAGCCGTGCCGGCATGGTCGCTTTTTACATGCCAGTCCCACGTCACGTAGAACATGCCGATATGGTAGAAGATCAAGAGACCGAAGGCGATGATGCGCAGCCAGTCGAGGTCGTAGCGCCGGGTCGTGGACGTAGTCATGAAATGCTCCTGTGCATCGGCCTGTCCTGACACGGCGCGCATTCTGCGCTAAGCTCCGAGACGCGAACGGATTAGAGGCTGGGATGAACGGGGACACGGCTGGGACGGGCGGCGGACGGGCCGGGACGAGCGGGGAGCGCTTGCCGTGGAAGCGATTTCCGATACTGTGGCTGTGTCTTTCTGCCTTTCTTGTTTTCGTGGCGACCGTCAATGTGACGTCGATCCTGATCGAAGACCCGCCGGGTAAACGCACCTTCCATGTCTGGGAGCCTATTTTGTGGGAAGGCTCCAGCGTCATCGCCATCCTGGCGCTTCTGCCCTTGATCTGGATGGCGTACTGGCGGTTTTACTGGCGAAGGCGTCCGTTATGGCAGGCGTTCGTTATCCACGCCCTTATCGCTGTGCTGTTTTCGCTGGGACACATCGGCATCATGGTTGCGATCCGGATCGCGGGGTATGCGCTGGACAGCGCCCGCTACGATTTCGCGCAAGGTGACCTGGGCCTGCAGATCATCTACGAAATGCGCAAGGATGCCATCAGCTATGCCGTCTTGTTTACGGCGTGTTGGGTCCAGGACCGTCTGATGACGCGTACAGCGCCGCTACCCGCCCCCGGGCGGCTGGAGGTCAGGGCCGACGGCCGCACGCTCTATCTCGATCCGGCCGAGTTGCTGGCCGTTGAAGCCGCGGGCAACTATGTCGAATTCCATCGCGTGGGCGGGGATAAGGCGTTGTTGGTGCGGGGGACGCTCAACCAGTTCGAGGCCGAACTTAAGCCGCATGGCTTTGTCCGGGTTCATCGTTCTCGGCTGATCAACCGCGACCGCATCGCCGGCTTTGAAGGCACGCCGTCGGGCGATTTGCGCATCCGCATGACCGACGGCCGCGAGATTTTCGGCAGCCGGCGGTATCGTGAGAACCTGGAGAGCCGGGCGGGTGTAGAACGGATGTAAGGGGTTAACCACAGACAGGCACGGAAACGCGCGCCTTGCGCGCTGCGAAGCAGCGATCTGTGTGCATCTGTGGATTCCCTTCAAGATAGCTGCCGAGCACTCAGGCCCAGCTATCCAAGCACAAATTCCGTCTTTTTCCGTGTCGCTTCGCACAAGCGAAGCCTTCCGAGTTTTTCGTGGTTAAATCCTTCATCTGAAACACAAAAACGGCGGATTCTTAAAGAACCCGCCGAAAATTCAGGCATTGGGGAGATACGCTACGGAGTACGCTTACTTCTTGGTGATGCGGTCGAAGACGCCGCCGTAGTCGAACTGTTCCTTCTGGACCTTGGCCCAGCCGCCGAAGTCCTGAATGGTCGTAAGCTTGGTCTGCGGGAAGCGGTCGGCATACTTGGCGGCCACGGTAGCATCGGTCGGGCGGTAATAGTTCTGCGCCACGATCTCCTGGCCCTCGGGGCTGTAGAGATAGTTCAGATATTCCCTGGCGACCTCGGTGCTGCCCTTCTTGGCGGCAATCTTGTCGACGACGGCGACCGGCGGTTCCGCCAGCACCGAGACCGACGGCACGACGATCTCGAACTTGCCCTTGCCCAGTTTGTTGACCGACAGGTGCGCTTCGTTTTCCCAGGCGATCAGCACGTCGCCGACACCGCGCTCGACGAAGGTGACGGTCGAGCCCCGCGCACCGGCATCGAGCACCGGCACGTGCTGGAACAGGGTCTTCAGGTAGTCTTCGGCCTTGGCGTCGCTGCCGTAGGTTTGCTTGGCCCAGGCATAGGCCGCCAGGTAGTTCCAGCGCGCGCCACCCGAGGTCTTGGGGTTCGGCGTGATGACTTCGACGCCCGGCTTGATCAGGTCGCCCCAGTCCTTGATGCCCTTGGGATTGCCGGCCTTGACAAGGAAGACGATGGTCGAGGTGTAGGGCGACGAATTGTGCGGGAACTTCGTCTGCCAGTCGGCGGGCAGCAGGCCTGACTTCTGCGAAATGGTGTCGATATCGCCGGCCAGGGCCAGGCTGACGACATCGGCGTCGACGCCGTCGATGACCGCGCGCGCCTGGGCGCCCGAGCCGCCATGGCTTTGACGGATCGACACGGTCTGGCCGGTCTTGGCCTGCCAGTGTTTGACGAAGGCGGCGTTATATTGCTCATACAACTCGCGCGTCGGATCGTAGGAGACGTTGAGCAGTTCGACCGCGCCACCCTTGGCGGCGGGCTTCTGACCGCAGCCGGCGGCGGTCAGGGCAGTGGCGGCAAAGGCCAAAAGAATATGTCTGCGTTGCCAAGACGTGTTTTGCATGAGTTCGTCCTCTTTGCGGGCGCCCGTTTTTGATCGGGCCGGAGACTAGGGCAAAATCTCCGGCCGCACTACGTAAATTGATGGATCAGAAGCTCTTCCGGACCGTGATGCCGAACGTGCGGGGGTCGCCCGGCTGGCCGTAGATGGCGCCGGAATTGCCCTGCTGGATGGTGAGGATCGTCAGATACTCTTCATCGAAGGCGTTCTTGATCCAGAAGAAGGTATCGAGACCGTTCGGCGTGCGGTAGCCGAGACGGAAGTTGGCGACTGTCGAGGCTTCGACGACGGCGTACTTCGATACCGAGGCGTCCGAGTTCCAGTCCGAGCGGTAGTTGGCGTCGCCGCTCAGGTAAGCCTGGCCGTCGATGCCGTTGAACGGCGCGTTGATGGTGTAGTCGAAGCCGACGGCTCCGGCCCACTTCGACACGCCCGGCAATTGCGTGCCGGACAGGTCGACGATCGAGTTGCCCGAAGCCTGAAGTTCCAGCGGAGCAGGGGCATTGGCGAAAGAGGCGTATTTCCCGTCGGTATAGGCCAGGGCACCGTAGAAGCTTAAGGAATCCGAGGCGCGGAAGCGGCTGTCGACTTCGAAGCCCGAAACCTCGACCTTTTCGGCATTGGCCAGGTAACCGCGGACAGACCCCAGGCCGGAGTCTACGACATTGGCCTGATAGTCCTTGATCGAGGTGGTGAAGGCCGCGAGGTTGACCGTGGCGCGGCGATCGAAGAACTGCGACTTCAGCCCGACTTCGAAGGCATCGACCTCTTCCGGTCGCAGCACGGCGCTGGCAAGCAGCGGATTGCCCGAAGCGTCGGTCGGGATACCGGCGGCGTTGATTCCGCCCGACTTGAAGCCTTTCGAATAGCTGGCATAGGTCAGGACCGTCGGGGTCCAGTTATACGATGCGCTCAACAGGCCCGATGGCTTGGAATCTTCCAGTTCCGCCGTATAGGAGTAGGTGCGCGAAATGCCGTTCTTTGCTGCGATGAGCGCCGCGTTGGTGGTGGCGAGACCACCTGTCGCGACCTGTTCGTAGATCTGGCTCTTCTTCTCGGTGGTGTAGCGCAGGCCGGCGGTGATGCTGAGCTTCTCCGTCGCCTTCCAGGTCAGCTGACCGAAGGCCGCCAGCGAATCGGCATTCGACACGGCGTGAATCTTCTGCTCATAACCATCTAGCAAATTGGTTGGGACGGCGACGGCGGGTGTACCTGTCGTGTTGCCGATCAGCCAGCGGGCAGCGTCCGCGCCCCAGGCTTCGGTGCCGTTGGTTTCGACCCGTTGCGTAAAGGCGTAGAGGCCGATGACCCAGTTCAAACTATTGTCGCCGTCCGAAGCCAGGCGGAATTCCTGGCTCAGCTGGCGCTGCTCCGACGGGTTGGACGAACGCGTGCGGATCTTCAGCGCAGTGTAGTCGCGGTCGTTCTGCGGCCACCAGTTCCACGTGCGGTGGGCCGTGATCGAGGTAAACGTGACGTCGCCCAGGTCCCAGTTGACCGTGGCCGAATAACCCTTCACGCGCTGCTTGGCCTGGATTTCGCCATCGACGTCGACCAGGCGGTCATAGACGTTCCGGGACGCCGGATTATAGCCGGCCTGTGCGGCCAGATAAGGGAACTGGCGGTTGGGATTGCGCAGGGTCGCGCCGTCACGGACGAAGCCCTGCGTGTTGGCTTCGGGGTCCGACAGGGCGTAGTCGGCGCTAAGCTTGACGCTCAGGTTTTCAGACGGCGTGAACAGCAGGTGGCCGCGCAGGATATGGCTGTTCAGGTCGTTCTGCTTGGTTTTGGTCGTGACGTTGTACAGCACGCCATCGCGGCGTGTCGAACCGAAGACGAGACGGCCGGCAAGCTTGCCGTCTATCAGCGGACCGTTGATCATAGCCTTGGTCTGGACGAAGTTTTCGCTGCCCAGCGAGACTTCCAGGTTGGCTTCCGGCGTAAAGGTCGGGGCGCGGGTGATGATGTGGATGGCGCCGGCCGTCGTGTTCTTGCCGAACAGCGTACCTTGCGGGCCGCGCAGGACTTCGATGCGCTCGACGTCGACC
>CAMLLA010000211.1 GCA_946480525.1 uncultured Asticcacaulis sp.
TTCGAATTCAGCGTCAGCACTTCCAGCAGGGTCGCAAGATCGGGTGTGTCCCACTCATTGTCCCTGTAGCCGTCACAGAATCCGATATCGCCCGACGCCAGGACGCGCTTGATAAAGTTGAAATCCTTGACCAGCAGGACCGCCGCCGGTCCCGGGCGCTGCCCGTGAAGGAACAGGTGCTTCCCATTGGGAAAGACGACATCCAGGCTGCCCGCCTCCCACGCCTTCTGCAACATGGCCACACCCTTGCGGGCCATCAGCGGGACATCATCGAGCGCAGCCTTGGGGAGAGCGTCGGAAATCGTGGCCATGGAAGCAGATGACATACTGGAACAGCCTTTCGTTTAAGTGTTTCAGCACCTTGTACGACATGCCGCCGGAGCCGGATCGGTCACCAGCTTAACCAAATATGAGAGACAAAAATCAGAAAGCAATATGGCTCAACCGGCCCATGTTTTCCACCGGGAAGCCAACCGCTCCGCCAAGTCCGCCCAGACTTTGCGGGGCGATTTATTTCGCAGCCGGAGCGCCTTTTTCTCCTTCCGCGTCCAGCCGATGATGGATCGTCCGCCGACCTCGATGCCCTCTCATCACGCTTTTCGAGGGTGACGCGCCTGACGCCCCCCTTGAAACCGTCCTATTCCAGAGCCGTCGTGGTACGGCCATTACCGCACCACGACGTAATCGGGAAATTATGGCCTGGTCACAGTAACGGCGTTGCCGTTATAGGCCACTTCCTTGCTGTATTCGTCGAACTTCGTCGTCGCCGTGCCCGGCGTGATGAAGCGGACGCGGAAAGTGCGATTGGCCAGCATGCCCTTGAAGCTGCCCGACCGCTCGCCGATGGTCAGTGCGCCGGTCTTGTCGTCATAGCGCATCGGAATCCGGCTGGCCTCCCCCTTGACGTAGCCGTTGGACACGCCGTCGTCCTCATACAGGCTGTAGTCGCCATTGGCGCCGGTATAGACAGTGATCGTCAGCGGTGCATCGGGCTTTTCATTGACATACTGGACGACCGGGCCCATCGGCACGATCGCGCCGGCCTTGACGAACAGCGGTATTTGCGACAACGGCGCGTCGGCCGTGATGCTGACCCCGCCCTTGTGCTTTTGGCCCGTGTAGAAGTCATACCAGTCGGCGCCCTTGGGCAGGTAGACAGCGCGCGAGCTGGCATCGAACTTGGTCACAGGGGCGACCAGGATCGATTTGCCGAACATGTACTGGTCATTGATATTCTTGACCTTGGCGTCGCTGCCGAAGTCCATGACCAGGCCGCGCATGATCGTGCCCGACTGGTAATAGATGTCGGACGCCGCCGTGTAGGTGTACGGCATCAGGCGGTAGCGCAGTTCCAGGAACCACACCATGTTGGCGCGCATGTCCGAGTTCGGTGGCGAGATTTCGTGAATCTCGCGCTTGACGCCTTCGCCGTGGCTGCGCATCAGCGGCGAGAAGGTGCCGAACTGCCACCAGCGCTGGTTCAGCTGACGCCATTCACGCAAGTCCTCGGCAGTCCCCGTGCCCCCGCCGCCGCGGTTTTCCTGCAAGGCCCCGACATCCGAGCCCTGGAAACGCGTTTCCTGGGCATAGCCGCCGATGTCGTGCGTCCAGTTGGGAATGCCCGACATACCCGATTGCACGCCGGCCGAAATCTGGTCGTGGAGGTTGGCCCAGGTGCCGACCGTATCGCCCGACCAGATGGCCGCGGCGTTACGCTGGACACCGGCAAAGCCCGAACGCGTCAGGATGAACTGGCGTGTATCCGGCTGGTCCTTTTGCAGGCCTTCGTACATGGCCTTGGTGTTCATCAGCGCATAGGCGTTGTGAACGACCGCCCCCGGCCCCATCTGAGTCGGCGTGATCAGGCGGGCGAACTCTTCCGGGCTGGTGTTCGAACGCACGTCCGGTTCGGTATTGTCCATCCACCAGGCGTCGATGCCCAGGCCGACCAGCTTCTCCTTCAGCTGGCGGTAATAGATGTCGCGCGCTTCCTGATTATAGGGCGAATAGTGCGAGTTCAGATAGCCCGGACCAACCCAGTCGCGCGCGCCCTCCTCGACGTTCTTCGTCCACATATAGCCTTTGCGCTCAAACTCCTTGTAGTTGTCCGTATTGGCGTAGAACTTGCCCCAGATCGAGAACATGACGCGGGCATTGTTCTTGTGGACCTCGTCGACCATGCCTTGCGCGTTCGGGAAGCGCTTCTTATCGAAGTCGTGGCTCCCCCACTGGTCTTCCGGCCAGTAGAACCAGTCCTGGACGATGTTGTCGATCGGCCATTTGTTCTGGCGGTAGGTCTTGAGCACGCCCAGCAACTGTTCCTGCGTCTCGTAGCGCTGGCGCGACTGCCAGAAGCCATAAGCCCACTTCGGCATCATCGGCGCCTGGCCGGTAATATGGCGATAGCCGCCGATCACGCCGTCCATGCTGTCCGACGAAATGAAATAGTAGTTGAGGCCCGTGCCGACTTCGGAGGTGAAGCGCAGCGAGTGCTTGTCGGCATCGGCCTCCGGGTTGGAATGGTGCATGGAGATCATGCCGCCGGCCGGTTCCCACTCAACATAAAGCTTGACCGGCTTGCCGGCCTCGAACTTCTGTTCGAGATTATGGTACCAGGGGTTCCAGTTCTGACGCCAGATGCGGTCGTAGATCGTCTTGCCGTCCAGTTTCAGCGTCGCATAGTCGGACGAATACATGCGCATCTTGTGTACGCCCGCGGCATCCGAAGTCAGGCTGCCTTCCCAGACTACCTTGACCTTCTTGCCTGTTGTCGCTTCCTTGGTCAGCGCAGCGTCTTTCGGCCAGTACTTGTCGACGTCGCTCAGGAACTGATATCGGATGTCGGGCTCGACGCGCGTCGTTATCAGTTGGCCATCGACATAGTATTTCGCCGTCAGGCCGGCGGATCCGTCCTCGGCCTTGAGCTTGAGGTCGCGGCTGAGCAGGCCGAAGCGGATCGGGTTGCCCCAGCGCGTCGGTGAATTGTTGTCCCACAGCACCCCGTAGTTCTTGTCCGAGACGACGAACGGCACGCCGATGTCCATATTGTGCTGGCGCAGTTCGACGTCTTCGCCGTTCAGATCCATCTGGGCGTTCTGGTGCTGGCCCAGACCGTAGAAGCTATCCTTGGTGCCCTTGTTGAACTGGGCCGAGGTGGCGACGTACGGCTTGCCTTCGACGGTCACGGGCGTGATGGAGGCCTTGGCGCCGGTCAGCACCGCCTGGTCCTTGTCATTATAGAAGGTGACAAGGCCGTCCTTGAGCGAGACGCGGGCCGAGGCCTTGCCGGCGTCGATCAGGACGCTGTCCTTGGCGTCCTTGACGGTAAAGCTGCCGCCCGGCTTGGCGACGGCCATCAGCGATTCGATCTGCTGACGCGAGGGATCATCGACCGCCAGGACGTGAATGATCGAGTCCGTCATAACCTCCAGCCGCACCTCCTTGGCGCTGCCGGTGTCGGGCTTCACCACGATGCCCGTAGCCGTTTTTTCGTAGCTGCCGGCCATGGCCGCGCCCGCCGACAGGCAAAGGGCGAGTGCCGAAACCGAAACCCATTTGATCGCTGAATTCATAATAGTCTCCCTGAAAGACTGTGTTCCGTTGTGCTGTTTCCCCGTCTCGGGAGCGGGTTTATTTCTTGTCGTATGTTCCCAAACGCACCTTCAACAGGCGCGGCTGGTCCTTGAAGTTGAGACCGTAGTCGGTCTGGTCGCCGTTCCACACACGTTGCATGACCCATTGGCCAGCCGCATCGTAATGGCCTTCCTCGACGCGGTCGAGCAGCATGCCCTTATCCTTGTTGGCCGGACCAGCGCCGAAGGAAATACGCGCATTGTGGCCAGCAACCAGGAATTCGTTTTCCGACAGCTTTGCTACGGCGATGCCGCCCGAGGGCACATCCGAGCCTTCCGGGTAGCCGTTCTTGTTCTGCGGGTCCCACTCCGGCATGCCGAACTCCCACTGGCGGTAGGTTACCTTGGCATTCCACTTCGAACCGAAATCGAGCGACTGCGCCGAATGATCGTCGGGTTCGGACACGCCCCAGACCTGGCCCTCGAAGCTCAGCCTTGCCCAGACGCGGCTCATGTCGCCAAACAGCTTATATAGCGGCGCGAACGGCTCGACGATCTTGCGATCCTTCGCGGTCGTGCCCAGCGGATAGTTGGAATAGCCGGTATAGTCGAAGCCGAAGGGATCGAAGCCAATTCCCTGCTGGCCCAGCACCGAGAAGATGAACCGCGCATAGGTCGGCTTGTTGCCGCTTTCGGCGACATAGAGCGCATTGTCCGGGCGCTTGTACCACTTGATCGTCGCCTCATAGGACTGCGAGCCCGGCGAATAGAGATCCGGCGCCACGAAATCGATCTGGGGCGCCGCTACCTTGTAAATGTCGATGACATTGTAGGTCGGGCCGCCCGAGGCGTAGGAGCCGGCCGGCTGTTCGGGATTGAGCGGATCCTTCAGCGCGGCGTTCATATAGGCCGGCAGGCCGTACGCTGCCTTGCCCGCGCCGGCGACTTCGTTGCAGAAAGCCGCCATGTGCCAGGCGTGGAAATACTCATCCGCGTGCTTGCCGAAGACTTCGGACCATGTGCCGGACTTTTTCATCGCGCGATCGCCCATTTGCTTGATCAGGGCGGGTGGCACCGGCTGGGCAAACAGTTTGTTGGCCACGGGCGAATAATCGCGTTCGGTGCCATAGACGCCGACCTCGTTTTCGACCTGCATCATGATGACCGTGCGATCGGTGGTGTCGATCGCCTTGATGTGGTTCATCAGGGCGACATAGGCCTTTTTATCTGCGTCCAGAGTCGTTTTGTAGTGCGGCGACAAGGCATAGGACAACGAGCCATCCTTGTTGGTCAGGCGCGGAAAGCGCTTGTTGTCGAGCTTGACCCACGACGGCGTATAGCTGGGCCCGGTATTCTTCCATGTGGCGAACCAGAGGATGCTCAGGCGGACATTGTTGGCGCGCGCTTCCTTGACCAGGGTATCGACAAATGAAAAGTCGAACTTGCCTTCGGTCGGCTCGATCTGCTCCCACGCCACCGGAATGACCAGGGTGTTGGCATTGACGTCCTTGATCGCCGGCCAAACCTTGGCCAGCGCACCGGGATAGTTGCTGGAATTGTTGGCCTGGCCGCCCAGAATAATGAACGGTGCGCCATCGACCATCAGGGTGTGCTTGCCGTTCTTCTGGACGAATTGCGGAATCGGCTTGTCGGCGGCCAGCGCAAATGCAGGCACAACTGACAGCGCTGTCGCTGCCAAGCCAAATACTACCGTCCGGCACGTTCTGCCCAAAGCCATCGATTACTCCCTTATCGCGTTTATCGGTGACGCGTTTCTTTATCAGTGAAATTTGTACTATAATCTGATAGCGGTATCAGTCAAGTCTGAAATCGCGTTTGTGTTTTTTAAGCGCTTGTCGTCTATAAGCTAACAAAACAAGGCCCGGGCGACTCGGCCGCTACAGAGATAAGGCAGTCAAATGCGTTCGGAACTCGGCGTCAGCCTCGCCTATGGATTATTGGCGTCGCTTGGCCAGTCCATCGTCAGGGGCGAATTCGAAGGAACCGGTTTTCCAACCGAAGCCGAACTGTGCGTCCGATACGGCGCCAGCCGAACCGTCATGCGCGAAGCCGTCAAGATGTTGTCGGCCAAGGGGTTGCTGTCGTCGCGGCAACGCCAGGGCACCCGGGTCGAGCCGGTCGAGAATTGGAACCTGCTGGATCCGGACGTCCTGCGCTGGCTGATGGAACGGCCGTTTTCGAACAAGATCTTCCTCGAATTCACCCAGATGCGTCTGGCGATCGAGCCGACGGCCGCGGCGTTGGCCGCCGAGGTTCAGGACCGCCTGGCGATCGCTGCGATTCGCGAAGGCCTGGAAGCCATGATCTCGACCGCCGGCGATCAGGACGCCGCGCTTCAGGCGGATATCGACTTCCACGTCGCCATTCTCAAGGCCTCGGGCAATCCGTTCTTCATGCGGCTGAAGCCCCTCATCAATAATGCCCTGCGCCTGTCGATCCAGCTCACCAACAAGATTTCCGGCCATACGGCCAGCATCGCGTCGCACGAGGCCATCCTGATTGCAATCGAAAAGGGCGACCCGGTGGCGGCTGAGAAGGCTTCGGAAGCGATCCTGCACGAATCGCTCAAGCTGATCGAGGCTGCCGAGGCGGCGACAGCAGCCGCTTGAGGCACCGCCAGTTCCTGTTGACGAATTGCCCGCCCCATACTCGGGTTGAGGCGACGAGGATGAAGCCGGTGTGGCGGTCTGCGGTCTTGTCGTATCGGTTGGCAAGTCTGCGGCTGTGCTTGAGCTTTGAGAAGCATCGCTCGACAAGAGTCCTGAGGGCTTAGAGGTGACCGTCGATGGGGCGCCCCACTCCTCATCCGAATCAAGGCACGACCAAAGCCGGTCTTCTCAAAAGAGCAGCCTTGAACCAGCGATCAGCCGATTTCAGAATCCACTTCGTCAACAGAACGTAAGGCACCGCCCACCATCTGCTCGCAGATGGTCCCCCTCCCTACGCTTGCGAAAGCACAGCTTTCGCAAGCGTAGGGAGCGCCATTAGGCCGTGGGCGGGGCCAAACGAAAGACAAACAAACGCTTAAGTTGCCTAGACCTTCGGCGTCAGACGGATCATTACCGCGCCATGCGATGGCACTGTGGCGGTGAACTTGCCCTTCACGCCCTTCTTGACTTCCTTGGTCCACAGATCCTTGGCGTCGGCCTTGATGCCGGCCGGCAGTTGCAGGCTCTCCCAGTCGACCGACATTTCCTTGGCCGCTCCCGAGCGGTTGAACAACACCACGGCCCGGTCTCCGCCCTTGAGCGGCCGCGCCCAGACCTCGTAATCCCCATCGTCGACGATCCGGCGTCCCTGGATGCCCAGCGGATCCTGGTCAACAGCGATGACGTCCTTATTGGTCAGGATGTCGTGCGTCTCCTGCGTCATGGTCGCCAGGTCGTTGCCGGCGATCAGCGGCGCCGCCAGAATCGCCCACAGCGAAAAATGCGCCTTGTATTCGGTCGCTGTCATGCCGCCATTGCCGACTTCCAGCATGTCAGGATCGTTCCACTGGTTCGGGCCCGAATCCTTCCAGAGGTCGGCCTGCATGTCGAGAATGGCCAGCAGGGAGTGGCTATAGCCCTTGCTCTCACTCCAGGAATCGCGGATGTCGCCGGTCGTGCGCCACATGTGCCCAGCCTTCGCCGCCCATTCGCGTGGCTTGTTGTCACCCCATTCGCAAA
>CAMLLA010000212.1 GCA_946480525.1 uncultured Asticcacaulis sp.
CCTGATTCGGCGGTCAGGATGGTCGCGCCCAACGGCCGCAACAGCGCCGACGTCGCCATCAGGTTTTCCGGCCGGTCGTCGACGATCAGAATTTTCGGGGGCGTTTCCGGAGCTGCTGGCGCATACTCCGTACGTCCGGTCATGATGGCGCTCATCTGTTATTTCCGCCCGGTTGCCTGCCGCTTCCGATCGAAGCCTGCCGCGATGACCGCGGCAGGCCCATGGCCAGCCTAGAACCCTGCTACTCTGGCGTGAAATCACAAATGTTTTATTACCCTTAGGCAGGTCTTCCGCTGGCTATTCCCCTGCCCTGAGAACGCCGATGAGGGTCTGCATGTTCTCGATATAGGTCCCCGTCGAAATGCCGGCGAACGTCTTCTCGGCGATATAGGGAGAGGTGTCGGTGGGGTCGCCAACGCGCGTCGTACCAAAGTCCCCGGCTGCCGGCTCTTTGGAACCGTCACCGATATATGGGTTGCTGGTCGCGTTCAGGTCGGTCGGCCAGTAGCCCTGCTTGTTGAGCGATGCGACCAGCTTGCCTGCGTCGGTCTGGGCCGCGCTCATGTTCAGGTCGGAGGTGTCCGACGCCATGGTGAAGTAGCGCGGCAGCGGCGTCTTGACCTTGAGCGGCGAGTCCTTGCTGACCTCTGCCGGCGACTTGGCCTTCAGCGCCTCGTATTCCTTGCGCATCTTGGCGACGTCCAGATATCGGAAGCCGCTGTAGTGGCCCAGCGTCCGCGATGGCTCATAGTCCCAGTAATAGGCGCCATTGACGACGTTGGAACCGCGGCGGTGGACATAGATCGCCTTGTTGGTGCCCAGTTCGACAAAGGTCGGGTGGCGGTTCGTCTTGCCGCCCGCATCGGGCAGACGCACGCTGTCGAGCCAGTCGAGCGCAGCCGGAATGCCGTTGAGATACTTGGTGTCGCCCGTCAGCTTGTAGAAATACATCAGCTGCTTGACGCTTTCATAGGTCGTATGGGTGGCCAGGGCGTTCGGCTCATAGGTCCGGGCGCCTGCCGGCTTCAGGTCCGGCGTATATTGCAGCGCCCAGCCCGGCTGCGGCGCACCCTGCTGGGCGACGATATAGACCGACATGCCGCGCGTGATGGCGTCTAGCACGCGCGTCTCGCCCAGGGCCTGGTAGCACATGAGCAGGAACTTTACGTTCTCGGCGGTCACCTCGTCGTTGAAGGTGATGAAGGAGGTATAGTCCGGATTGCCGTGGTGCGAGAATTCGTACTTCAGCGGATAACGTTGCGGCCAACCGCCGATCGGATACTGGCTTTCCAGGATGAAGTTGATGACCTTGTCGAGCGCAGGGCGGTACTTGGGGTCGCGCTTTTCGACGTACATACGCAGCAGCAACTGGGCGGCTTCGGAAGTGCCGAGGTCATCAAAGGTGGCATTGCCCCAGTAGTGCTGGAACTCTTCCATACGCCAGGCGTTCTTGCCGATGGTGTCGTACCACTGGCGCGTCGAGGCCTCGCCGTCGAAATCGATGAAGTAGTTCCACCCCCCCTTCGGCAACTGCCCCCAGATCAGGGCGTCGGCGACCTTCTCAGCGGCCAGGTAGTAATATTCGTCGCCAGTGGCGTGATAGGCGTCGAGGAAGATATGCCCCATGGTCGACGTGCCCGGGGGCTGGACCCAGATCATGCTGGGATAGGCCTCGAGCTCGCCCCAGCGCCGCGATTTGTCGGGCAGGTAGGACCAGACATAGCCGCCATTGGTCGAAACCTCTTCGACCATGAAACGCGTCGCCTCCCGCATCGTACGCTCGATGTCCTTGCGGCCAACGGCTTTCGTCGCCCCGGATGCTTTTTTGGGGGCGGCAATGGCCGGCATGGCAAGTGCTGCGGCGGCAAAGGCGGCGCTGCCCAGAAGCTGGCGGCGGTTGTGGCTCATATCTACGCTCCCTGATGTTTCCAGCTATAATGACACCGGTTTCCTAAAGCAGCATAGGCCCGGTGCTTTGTGTTGGCAAGTTCAACGTCGCAGATCGGCCGGCCTGTCGATATCGCGCAGCACGCCGTCCGAATCGGTGTCGATAAAATTAACACGGTACGTACATGAGTCGATCAAGGCCCGCCCGCCCCTGTCACCCTCAAGACGTTGCAAATCCGGAAAACAGACATGTGAAAACAGAACCGGGTGGCCGGCCTGGCCATTGTGACGCGGCAGAACGATGTCGTGACCGGGTAAGGCGTCCGCCAGGAGACGGAAAATGCCCGCCGGCAGAAAGGGCATATCGGCAAGGATCACAAAGGCGGCGGCGCACGGTTTCAGGCTGGAAACGCCCAGGGCCAGAGAATGGCCAATGCCGTCGTCCGCGCGGGCATTTTCGATCCGGCGCAGGCCTGGCGTCGAAAGCCCACTGCCCGGCCGAAGCACCACGACCACCTCATGGAAGCCGAAGCCGCCAAGACGATCCAGGACGTGTTGAAACAGCGGTTTTCCATCGAGATCGGCGACCAGTTTGTCACTTCCGAAGCGGCGCGCGCTGCCGGCCGCCAGGACAATGGCGGAGATGTTCACCCGCCGCTCCGGTTCCGCCAGGCGGACACCACCTGCGCCAGGACCGATACAGCAATTTCGGGCGGCGTGCGGGCGCCGATATCGAGACCGATCGGGCCTTGTATCCGCGCCAGTTGCGGCGGCGTCGCGCCCATCGCCGCCAGTGTCTCCAAACGACGTGCATGGGTCGGGCGGCTGCCCAGCGCACCGATGAAGAAGGCGTTGCTGTCCACCGCCCGCCGCAGGATGTCCGCCTCATGGCCGTGGTCGTGGAAGGTCATGGCCAGGGCCGTCCAGTCGTCGAGCACTGCGGTGTCGAAGTCCTCCGGCCCGGTGATGAGCGCCGCGGACATTTGACGCGCGACCTGCCGATCCGGCGTAAATATCTCTACCGCCATCTCAGTCAGTCGCGCCATCTGCGCCAGGGCCACCGTGATCGGTCCCTGCCCGACCACGGCCAGCCGGCATTGCGGGACGTAGGTCCGGACGTAAGGCATGTCGAGATCATAACGAAGGTCCGCGACACGCCGCTCACGCCGCGTCGCCAGCAGCGCCGCCAGCGTGTCATCGCTGAGCGTGACGTCGAAATGGACATGCAGACCGGACCCGCACGGCAGGACGATGTCCTTGAACCGAGAGCCTTCGCCATAGAGTTCCGTGTGGTTTTCCCCGCGTGCGATCGCCGCCATCGCATCCAGGACCAGGGCGCGTTCGGCGCAGCCGCCGGTTATGGCGCCGATGGCCCGGCCATCCTCCGCCACGGCCATCTGGCTGCCGGTCGGACGCGGCGCCCGCCCCTCGACCTTTACAAGGGTCAGGAGCGCCGTCCGTAATCCTTCGTCGCGCCAGGCTTTGAGGTCTTCGAGAACGAAGTCCTTATAGGCCGGAGGATCGATCAGCAGAGGCGCGTTCACTTAATCACGCCCTGGTGCGCGCCGCCTGAATCTTTTCAGGCGTCAGCGGCAGGCTGCGGACGCGCGCGCCGCAGGCGGCAAAGATCGCATTGGCCACGGCCGGCAGGACCGGCGGCAATGCAGGCTCGCCAAGCCCGGTCGGCGGGTGGTCGCTGACAAGGAAGTGGACATCGACCTGCGGCGCCTGCGACATGCGGATCATGGGCACGGCGTCGAAATTGACCTCCCGAGCGCGCCCCTTGTCGAAGGTGATGGCCTGAGACAGCTCGCCGATCCCATCGATAATGCTGCCTTCGACCTGGTTGCGAGCGCCGGACGGATTGATGATGGTCGAGCCGACATCGCCCACGACCCAGACCTTGAGCACCTTCCAGGTGCCGTCGTCCGCGACCCTGACCTTCGCGACTTCGGCGAAATAGCCCAGGTGGCAGAAGTAGGTGGCGATCCCCATGCCCGTGCCTTTGGGCAGTTTGGCCTTGCCCCAGCCTGAACGCTCGGCAACCAATTCCAGCACAGCCTTCATGCGGGCGGGATTATAGGCACGGCGCGGATCGCCTTCAGGTTTCGGATCATTGAGGTGGCCATCAAGAACTTCAAGGCGCGACGCCAGCGGATCCTTGCCGGCGGCGTGGCTTACCTCGTCCCAGAAGCTTTCGTGGACAAAGGCCATGCCGTTCGATGTCGGCGCGCGCAGGTATCCGGTCGGCACGATGGTCGGGATCATCGACTGTTCGTGGCGGTAGTTGGGCGCCAGTCCCTGGAAGGCATAGCCGTCGATCGACGCGCCCTGCGCCACCTTGCCGTCATAGCTGAAGGTCACGCCCCGGGTGTGATAGGCCGTGACCGAGCCTGATGCGTCGATGCCGGCGCGCAGGCCATGCCACGAACCGGGGCGGTAGAAGTCGTAGGCGATATCGTCTTCGCGCGTCCAGACCAGCTTGACCGGTCCGTTGAGCTTGTGCGCGATGGCAGCCGCTTCGGCCATATAATCGTTTTCGAGACGCCGGCCAAAACCGCCGCCACACCGCAGCATATGGACGATCACCTTGTCCGCCGCCACGCCGATCGTCTTGCCAACCAGATCCTTGCCGGCATTGGGCAATTGCGTCGGCGCCCAGATCTCCATGCCGCCGTCGGCCGTCGGCTGGGCCGTGCAGTTCTGCGGCTCCATCGGCGCGTGCGGCAGGAAGGGCACTTCGTAGACCGCCCCCACGACCTTTGCCGCCTTGGCGAAGGCAGCGTCGACGTCGCCGTTGTTCTTGGTGACCTCGCCCTTGCCGGCCAGGAGCGCCGTCGCCTTTTCGGCATAGGTGGCGCTGTCGTGCGGCGCGCCGTGCCCATCGTCCCAGACGGGGTTCAGGGCGTCACGCGCCGCCTTGGCGTACCACCAGCTTTTGGCCACGATGGCGACGCCGGGACGCAGACCGTGGAAGTCGTCCGAACCATCGAACGTAAGGACATCGGTAACGCCAGGCATGGCCTTGACCGCCGCGACATCGGCGGATTTGAGCCGGGCGCCATAGACCGGCGCCTTGACATAGACGGCGTACTTCATGCCCGGCAAGGTCTTGTCGATGCCGAACACCGGCTCGCCTTTCAATACCCGCGCGCTGTCGACGCCGCCCTTCGCCTTGCCGATAATGGTATAGGTCTTTGGGTCCTTCAGCTTGATGGTGTTCAGGTCCGGTGCGGGCAGTTTGGCCGCCGCTCCGGCCAGCGCCCCGTAGCTGAGTTTTTTGCCCGACGCCTTATGGATCACCTGGCCCTTCGCCGTGGAAAGACTGTCCACCGGCACCTTGAGCTGTGCTGCCGCCGCCGCCAAAAGCATGGACCGTCCGGCGGCGCCGGCCTTGCGCATACCGTCCCAGTTCATCGGCGTCGACATCGAGCCGCCGGCGAACTGCGCCCCGAAGCGCTTTTCGTCGGACGGCGCCGTCTCGACCTTTACCTGGGCCCAGTCGACATCGAGTTCTTCAGCGATCAGCATGGGCAGCGAGGTCTTGATGCCCTGGCCGATTTCCGGATTCTTGGCCAGGATGGTGACCGTATTGTCGGGATGGATGGTGATGTATTCACCAAGGCCCGAGCTGCCGCCAGCGGCAGCGGCGGCCGATGACAGGCCAAGCATGAGGCCGCCACCGGCAGCGGCGCCGGCCAGCAGGAACAGGCGGCGGGTCGGCTGAAAGGTCGTATCGGACATGGCTCAGGCCTCCCGCGTGTCGGCGACGGGCAGTCCGGCAGCCGTCTTGATGGCGGCGCGGATGCGGGTATAGGTGGCGCAGCGGCAGACATTGCCGTCCATGGCCGCGTCGATATCGGCGTCGCTGGGCTTCGGCGTTTCTTTCAGCAGCGCCACGGCCGACATGATCTGGCCGCTCTGGCAATAGCCGCACTGCATGACATCGAGGTCAAGCCAGGCATCGCGCACCGTCTGGCCCAGCTTGCTGGTCATTACGCCTTCCAGCGTCGTGACCTCGGCATCCGCTACGGAGGTGATTGGGGTGATGCAGGACCGGACCGGCTGGCCGTCGACATGAACGGTGCACGCTCCGCATTGGGCGATGCCACAACCGAACTTCGTCCCTTTCAGGTCGAGTTCGTCGCGCAAGACCCACAGGAGCGGCATGTCGTCCGGCACATCCAGGCTGTGCGCGACGCCGTTGACCTTGACCGTGACCATGCGACCCTCCCTTAATTTTATGAGCGAATATGTTCTAGCGCAGGTTTTCACCGGAGAGACATGACAATTTTGTAATCGGTCTCAACGCCGCGCCGGACGCCCGCCTGCGGACACAATCCACACTTCAAAGCTATAGGCACGGCCGCGCGAATAGGGCATAAGACGCGCGCCCCCATGAGGAAGCCCCTGCCTAAGGACAGCAATGCCGACGCCCGAGCCGACACACGCCTCCGCCCTCACCTCCCATCCGATTTTCCAGACCCTCCGGTCCTTTGCCGACCGCGCGATGAATGGCGACGACAAGACGCTGCGCTGGGTTCTTGGCGCACTGGTGCTGGTGCTCGCCTGCTTCAACTTCCTGCGCGACCTCAACAATCCCAACCACGCCTTCTGGGACGAATCCTACTACCTGACGGCCACCCAGCGTTATGTCGAGGATACGGCGCAGTACGCGTCGCACCCGCCGCTCGGCTTCATGTTCATGGACCTGGGCGTTTCGACCATCGGCCGTAACGAAAAGCTGGACCTGCATCCGCTGGCGGTCGAGAAGAAGATCGATACCCGCAAGCTTGCCAAGGGCTACGATTTCACGGGGGTCCGCCTGCCGGCGGCGATCTTCTCCGTCATCAGCGCCACGCTGTTCTACCTGATCATGCTCAGGCTATCGAACGAGGCGTTCGACGCCTTCGTCTTTTCACTGCTCTATCTGTTCGAGAACGCCTTTATCGTCCACTTCCGGGCGGCACACCTCGACCCGTACCAGTTCACCTTTACGCTGGCGTCCATCTATGCCTGGCTGTTCACCTGGGACCGCGAGCCGAAACGGCCGCTATTGATGTACGGGCTGTTCGGCCTGTTCTGCGGCCTCAGCTTCATGGTCAAGGTCAATTCGCTGGTCATGCTGGCGCTGGGTGGTTTCAGCCTGCTGCGCATGCTGTGGCTCGACCGGACACGTGAAACGGTCATCAAATTCCTGACACGCGGCACGTCGGTGGCGGCATCTTTTGTGGCCATTGTCGCCGCCGTTTTCGCCCTGCACGTCGTGCTGAACCCGAACATGCCCGATCCGAAGACCGAGTCGGGCCGCCGCGACCTCAAGGTCATGCCCCAGACCT
>CAMLLA010000213.1 GCA_946480525.1 uncultured Asticcacaulis sp.
CCGCCGCCGCGGCCTCGGTTCCGGCATGCCCACCGCCGACGATGATGACATCGAGATGTTCCATAGTCGGCATCATAAAGGCGCCCGAACAAAGCGCAATGCGGCTTTGTGTCCGTATTTAGTGCCTGAACACGCGAACACCCGTGAACACCATGGCCAGACCCGCTGCATCGGCGGCATCGATCACGGCCTGGTCGTTCATCGATCCACCCGGCTGGATGATGGCGGTGGCGCCCGCGGCTGCCGCTTCCAGCAGGCCATCAGGGAAGGGGAAGAAGGCTTCCGATGCACAGGCCGAACCTTGCGCCAGCGACTCCGTCAGGCCCAGGCCCTCGGCGGCTTCCTGGGCGCGCAGACGGGCGATGCGGGCGCTGTCGCGGCGGTTCATCTGACCGGCGCCGATGCCGGACGTGCGGCCGTCCTTGGCGTAGACGATGGCGTTTGACTTGACGTGCTTGGCGACGGTGAAGGCGAACAGCATGTCCTGGATTTCGGTCGGGGTCGGTTGGCGTTTGGTGACGACCTTGAGGTCCGACGCCTTGATGCGGGCGGTGTCGCGCGACTGGACCAGCATGCCGCCGGCCACGGAACGGAAAACCTGACCGCCGGCCAGCGGATCGGGCAGGGCGCCGGTGGTCAGAAGACGCAGGTTCTTCTTGGCGGCGAAGACGGCGATGGCGTCTTCATCGACTTCGGGTGCGACGACGACTTCGGTGAAGATTTCGACGATCTTTTCGGCCGTAGCGCGGTCGAGGCGGCGGTTCAGGGCAACGATGCCGCCGAAGGCCGAGACCGGATCGCATTCCAGGGCGCGCTTGTAGGCGCTGATCAGGTCGTCGCCGACGGCCACGCCGCACGGATTGGCGTGCTTGACGATGACGCAGGCGGCGTGTTCGGCCGGGTCGAACTCGGCGACCAGTTCCAGCGCCGCGTCGGTGTCGGCCACATTGTTGTAACTAAGTTCCTTGCCTTGCAGCTGTTTCGCGGTGGCAACGCCTGGGCGGTTCTCGCCGGTCTTGTAGAAGGCGGCCGACTGGTGCGGATTTTCGCCGTAGCGCATGGTCTGGAGGCGTGCGCCGCCGATCGTCTTGCGCTCGGCATAATCGTCGCCAAGCTGACCGGCAAACCAGGTCGAAACCGAGGAGTCATAGGCGGCGGTGCGGGCAAAGGCGCGTGCGGCCAGCGACTTGCGCAAGGCCAGGTCTGTCGAGCCCTTCTCGGCGACCGCGGCCAGGACCTGATCCATGCTGTGTTTGTCGACGCAGATGGCGACATAGGGGTGGTTCTTGGCCGACGAGCGGATCATGGCCGGGCCCCCGATGTCGATGTTTTCGATCGCGGCTTCGAAACCGCCGCCGGACGCCACGGTCGATTCAAACGGGTAGAGATCGATCCACACGATATCGATCGGCTGGATGTCGTGGTCGGCCAGCGCCTTGGCGTGCTCAGGGGCATCGCGATAGGCGAGCAGGGCGCCGTGGACCTTGGGGTGCAGGGTCTTGACGCGGCCATCCATCATTTCGGGGAAGCCGGTGACGTCCGACACGTCCTTGACCGCGATGCCGGCCTTTTCGATCGCCGCCTTGGTGCCGCCGGTCGACAGCAGTTCGACGCCGACATTGGCTAAGGCCCTGGCGGCTTCGATCAGACCGGTCTTGTCGGACAGCGAGATCAGGGCGCGCTTGGGCGTTACGAGATCAGGGGCGGGCGGGAAGTCGGGAGCGGCGGGCATGGAGCTTTATCCGTGTGGGGAGGAAATGATGCCGCGCGTTTACACGAGGCCTCATGCTTTGCCTACCCCCGGGGTGTCGCTTCTGCTTCGGTTGCGTCGTGCGCCTTCTGGACGCGGATCAGCCAGGCGCTCAGGATGATGGCGATGAAGCCGATGACGGCCGTATAGACGAAGAAGACGACATAACCGCTGCCCAAAGCTTCCCGGCTGACGCCCAAAGTCGCGGCAGGCTTTTCGTACGATATGGCGGGCAGGCCGGCAAACAGACCTTTCAGCCCTGAGGCCATACCGCCATGGTCGGCGCCCTGGGCGACCGTCTCGATCAGGCGGCCGGATTGTGATGCCAGCAGCTTTCCGGGCAGGGCGTAGAGCGAGGTGAACAAGGCATATTGCTGCGCCGCATAGCCTTGCGAAATGAGTGATGACATGTAGGCGATCAGGACCGTGCCCGCGACGCCGGCCGAAATATTGTCGATAGCCAGCGCGACGGAGAAGGCAAAGATGCTGTTGCCTTGCGTCGCCAGCCAGGCATAGGCGATGTTGGACGCGCCGCAGACGACCGCGCCGAATACCAGGCTGGGCCGGATGCCGAAGCGTGTCATGCAGAAACCGCCAAGGCCGACACCGATCATGGTCATGACGACACCGAAAATCTTGCGCACCTCGGCGATGGCCAGCTTGTCGAATCCAAGGTCGAGATAGAAGGCGCCGTTGACGTTCAGCAGGAAGTCCGAAATCCGGTAAAGGCAGATGGTGGCGAAGATCAGCCACGCCAGATTGTCGTAACGATTGAAGAAGGCCATGATCGGCACGACGAAGGTCTGTCGCAGATAAGCGCCCGGGCGTGTCACGGCTCCCGGAATGGGCAGGCAGGTGATGAACAGCAGGCTGACACCGGCGCTGACCGACGCGAACTGAATAAAGATTCCAGTGCCTTTGGCAGTCCACACCTTATTGACCGCGTCAAAGGCTTCTTGATTTGGGAAGAGGCCCTTGAAAACCTCGATACTTGCCGTCAGCCCGGCTCCGAGCAGGCAGATGGCGAAGGCCATGAGGGCCAGGCGGGCAACCCACTCGATCAGTTCGATCGCAGGATTGGCACGGGCGTCGCCGTACTCGATAGGACGAACCGTGTGTTCCGCACCGCGCGGCGCCAGCAGGACACCGATAATGCCAAGTCCCATCAGGGCGGCCATCAGGGCATAGGCGAATCCCCACCCCATGGTATCGGCTATGGCCAGTGGCACGATACCCGATACGAAAGGTGCGATGCGCGCGCCCCAGGCGGCGGCGGTGGCCATGACGGCCTGGCCGCTGGTCTGTTCATTGGCGGTTTCGATACGCCACGCGTCGATGACGATGTCCTGTGTGGCTCCGGCAAAGCCGATGACGACGGCGGCGAGCGCCATCAGGCCCAGATGCTGCTGGGGGTTCAGGCCGGAGATAACCCACAGACCAGCCATGATGACGCATTGGCTGACCAGGATCCAGCCGCGGCGGTGGCCCAGCATGAAGGTCAGGCCGGGCAGGCCGACGCGATCGAGCACCGGCGCCCAGACGAATTTCAGGCTGTAGACGAAGGTGACGAGCGAGAAATAGCCGATGGTCGTCAGCGATAGTTCGACATCGCGCAGCCACACCTGAAGCGTATCGAAGATCAGCGACAGCGGCAGGCCGGACGAGAAGCCCAGCAGGATCATGACCAGGGCGGGCCGGCTCAGGAAGGGCCGGATGCTGTCGATAACGGATTTACGCGGTGCGTCCGTCTGCGGCGTATCGGTCATGCTTTGCGGTCCCTGTTTCGGCAGGGAGCGTAAGAGGGTTTGCTTGCGCTGTCTAGGCGCTGCGGGCCTGCAGCGGGCCTTGCGTCCAGGTCGCCAGACGGGCGCGCAGGGCGGCGATCTCGATCGGCTTGGTCAGGAAGTCATTCATGCCCGCGGCCATGCAGGCGCGCCGGTCTTCCTCATATGCGTTGGCGGTAAGCGCAATGACCGGCGTGTTGCAGCCGAAGGCGCGCAACGCCCGCGTGGTGCCCAGACCATCGAGGCCGGGCAGGCCCAGATCCATGAAGATCAGGTCGAACGCGCGCGTCTTGATCATGTCCAGTGCATCTTCGCCCGAAGCGGCACGCTCGACACGGCAGCCTTCGCGTTGCAGAAGGATCGACGCCAGAAGCGCGTTGACCGGATTGTCCTCGACCAGAAGCACCATGGTGTCCTGGCCGGACTCAGCCGCGACGCGTTCGTCGTCCTGGGTGACGGGCTCGGGCGCGGTTGCATGCGGAGATTTCAAAGCATCGAGACGCTGGATCAGGGAGTTCCGGCGCAAGGGCTTGATCAGGTAGCCCGCCCAGCCGTGATCGCGCCAGGCCGGGATTTCGCTGCGCTCTTCGGGCGCCAGCAGGATCAGGCTGTGCGCGGACGGGGCGGCCGACGGACCGGTCGATGCGGCGCGGTCGTAGAGGGCGATGGTGGCCGACAGGTCGGCGTCTGTCAGCGCCGTGACGGTTTTAAGCGCGGTGTCGAAAGCGCTGAGGTGGCTGTGAGCCCCTTCGGCCAGAACGCTGTTGGCGGTTATCAGCGTCACATCGTGACCCGTAGTCTTGGCTGGTGCGTCGCGCAGGGTGAAGGGGGCGCGGAACTGAACCGCGAACTCGGAGCCGGTCCCAACCTCGCTTTCGAGCGTCAGCGTGCCGTCCATCGCTTCGACCAGCTTCTTCACGACAACGAGGCCAAGGCCCGCTCCGCCATAGCGCGTGGCATGGGTCGGATCGGCCTGGCCGTATTCCTCGAAGATGCGCGAACGCGCTTCAGGTGCAATGCCGGAACCGGTATCCCGGACGCTCAGGCGAATCTGCTCGTCCTCGGTCAGCGAAACGCGGATGAGGACGCCGCCGGCTTCCGTAAACTTAAGCGCGTTGCCGGCCAGGTTGAACAGAATCTGGCGCAGGCGGCCTTCGTCGGAAACGATCGTGTCCAACCGTGGGTCTAGCGCCCAGACGATTTCCGTACCGGCGGCATGGGCGCGCGGCGACAGCAGCTCGGCGACACCTTGCAGCAGCGGTTCAAGACGCACTTCCGAGGCTTCGAGTTCGATGCGGCCGGCGTCGAGGCGGGCATAGTCGAGCAGGTCGTTGACCAGGGTCAGCAGGTGTTCGCCGGATTCCCGCGCGGTCGCCAGGTAGGATTGCTGGTCCGGCGTCAGCGAGGTACGCGCCATAAGCTGCAGCATACCCATGACGCCATTGAGCGGGGTGCGGATCTCGTGGCTCATCAGGCGGAAGAAATCTTCGCGCGCCTTCAGCCGCTCTTCCAGCGTCCGGCCATCTGTCTCAGGGGTACCGTTTATCGTCATCCGGCGGTTCTGCCATCCTGCACTTCTGATCGCATCACCCTACATGACAAAAGTTAAGGTTGGTCAAAGACGCCGGATGTCTGTTGTCAGAAACTGTTGAAAGATGCGGGCGCCCGCACGTTTTCGGCGTCCAGGGCGCCGGTACGGCGATAGACGAGGGCTTCGGCGACGTGGCGGCGCAGCACGGCGCCCGATTGTTCGAGATCGGCAATCGTGCGTGCCAGCCGCAGTGTCCGCGTCCAGCCGCGCGCCGTCAGTCCGGCTTGCTCGGCCGCCTTGGTCAGGAGGGCGGTGGCCTGCGGATCCAGCGCACAGATTTTTTCCAGTCCCGCGCCATAGGCGGTGGCATTCAATGCATTTTCCGGCGGCAATTCCAGCTTGAGAGCGCGTTCGGCCTGCATCTCGCGCGCCGTTGCCACACGCGCGGCGACCTCGGCGCTGCCTTCGGCAGGCGCAGGCAGGGCCAGATCGACGGCGGTGACCGGCGGCACGTCGATCTGCAGGTCTATGCGATCCATCAGCGGTCCCGATACACGGCCCTGATAGTCGCGCAGGCAGCGTGGCGCCTTGCCGCATGCGCCCTTGCCTGAACCGCCGACCGGCACACCATGGCCACAGCGGCAAGGATTCATTGCCGCAATCAGTTGTACCCTTGCGGGATAGCGGATGTGGTGATTGGCGCGCGCCACCACGACCTCGGAGGTTTCCAGCGGCTGGCGAAGGGAGTCGAGGGCCTGGGGCGAGAATTCCGGTATTATGTAGCAAACGCACCAAGCGACAGCTTGGCTCAAAGCCGCACTAAATTTACCCTTCCGGTATGGACAGACCTAACACCGTAGCCGGATTGATCGCCAAGCGAGACGAGCTCCATAAGCTTCGCAAAACGCTTGAGTCCGAAATCTACAAAGTCACCTGCGACATCGACCATTTGGACGCCGCCGTAGCCTTGTTCGACCCGGCTCAAACGCCGCGCGCAATTACCCGGTATGTAACCAAGCACAGAGCTAAGAAGGGCAGTGTCACACCCTTCGTGGTCAAGTTCCTGAGAGAAGCAAAAGCACCCGTGACCAGCCGGGAAATCGCAACGGCATGGCTCGAAGCACGTAACCTCAAAACCGATGACGCCACATATGTCATTATTAGGAAGCGGATCGGTGCGTGTCTGACGAAGCTGCGTGTCCAGGGTCTGGCAGTCTGTAACGAGATGATCGGGGAGTACAAGGGGTGGGTGTTATCGCTTAAGGCTTAAATGGACCGCTGGCAGTAAGCCGGATTCGGCGGGTTAATGCAGTGGACAGGGGCAGTTCCATTCTAGCGGGAAGCGGGTGTAGACACGGCTAGATTGCAACCTGAAGGTGGATCAAAACTTGCAGATATATTAATGCAGGTTAATACTCTTGTGGCCGTGCAGGGTGTGATTCGCATGGGATGACAATGGCAGGGGGCCTAATTTGACCAACAATATTCACAACGTCGCCATTCACGACTTGAACCGTACAGCAGCAGGATTTGTTGTGAACCTGGGCAACCCTGATCTAAAAGTTACCAGCACCATGCAGCGAGTGGTCAATGAACTTTATGACCTGTACGGTCGTCGAGCATCCAAATCCTATGGAAAATTTTCCGCTGATGAGAGCAATTACCCAACTCAGAAGCATTTAGATGATTATGTGAAAAGTAAATTCACGACGTTTGAAACATTTACGTCTGAACTAATGAAGACACTATCCTTGCAGGCAGGACATAGAAATGCGTCGACTGGTGGTCACGTGTTTTTTGCTCATTTTGAGCGCGACGGGAAGCAGTACATCCTAGTTGCGATCATTACCGATAAACTTGGTGCTTCGCTTACAAAAACCTATGATCTTCAAGAC
Organism: uncultured Asticcacaulis sp.; assembly: GCA_946480525.1. The sequence goes on from CAMLLA010000213.1 coordinate 6,961, forward strand.
GCCGAGTACTTGGATATGGAGGGCTTCCGGTTCGCCGGTCGAATAAATATTACAGGATGGCTCAATAATGAAGAGAGATATATCGGCTTCCTAAAAGGCCGAGGCAACGTTTCGGAATATTTTAAAGAGTTTCTTGGCTGTGACGACATGGTGCAGGCGAGAAGAGATACGTCTGATCTCGTGTCCGTCCTAAAGAAATTCACTGAGGATGAGAATATGTCTCAGCCAAATA
>CAMLLA010000214.1 GCA_946480525.1 uncultured Asticcacaulis sp.
GCTGGCGCCGGCAATGCCGGCACCGATGACGGCGATGCGACGGGCGTCAGGCTGGGGTGCAAAGGCGCCCGGGAAGACGGCTTCCAGACGTTCACGTTTGCGGCCGAAGCCTGGCCGCTTTTCGACGGAAAACCCGGCGGCTTGCAAGCCGCGCCGGACGAAGCCCGCGACAGTGAAGGTCGCGAGCCGGGCGCCGGGCCGCGCCCTGGCGGCAATGCCTTGAAAGACGTCTTCCGCCCACATATCCGGATTAAGGGCCGGCGAAAACCCGTCGAGAAATATGGCGTTGGCGGAGCCCGCCCAGGCGGACAAGGCTTCACGCACGTCCATCAGGGCGACCGTCAGGCTGATTCCCCACTGCGGAAAGTCCATATGATGAAAGCCGTGGCGGGGCATTGGCCACTGCGCCAGCAATGCGTCACGAAACCCGTCCAGTTCCGGCCAGTTGGACAAGGCCGCGCCGGCGGCTTCGGCTGACATAAGGAAGCCTTCGACGGAAAATATATGAAGGTGGCCGCCGACGGGGCGTGTCGCGGTCCAGAGCTGCATCAGCGCCGCGATATTCAGGCCTGTGCCCAGTCCCAGTTCCAGAACGCTGAACGATCCGCCGCCTTGCCAGGCCTCGGGGAGATGACATCCCTGGAGGAAGACGGCGCGTGATTCAGCCAGGCCGTCCTGAGGAGAATAATAGATATCGCCAAAGCGCGCCGACCGGGGCGTGCCGTCTTCGGCGAAATAGAGCTGAGGGTCGTTGTCGGACATGGATGAGCGATAGCAAACGCCCCGCCGAACCACAACAAAGCGCATAAAAACAAAAGGGCCGCGCGATGATCGCGCAGCCCTTCGTCAAACCATTGCCCGTGCGGGCGAATGATTAGTGAGCAGCAGCCGGAGCAGCTTCGGCGGCAGCCGGCGAAGCCGACGTGTCGGCAGCCGGAGCGGCTTCCGAAGCCGAAGCGTCGACCGGAGCCATTTCGGCCGGAGCGGCTTCAGCCGAGGCAGCGGCTTCTTCAGCGGGCTTCGGCTGGCAAGCGGCAACCGACAGAGCGGCAACGGCGGCGGCGGCAATCAGGGCCGAGCGAACGATTTTGGAGGTCATGGATCCAGATCCCTTGTTTCTAACGTTAGGTATGCAAAGCGTGACTGTCGCCACGCGAAGACTCATACCTCAAACTGACGCAATCACAAAGTCCTCGATGCCGCCCCTTATGAACACAAATGCACATAACGTGCTTCAGTGCGCCGGTGGGTGGTCCGCCGCCGGCGCAACCGACGAAGCTGAGGCACTTGAAGACACTGCGGATGAAGGCGCCGCGGCGGGCGCTTCCAGGGCTGTTGGCGACGCCGCCATCGCCGCGGCAATAGCCGCCTGTGCATCCTGATCCGCTGTGGGATCGCCATTTGGCACATGGCCCTCTTCCGCAACCGGTTCTTCATGCGCCTCTTCCTTGGAACAGGCGGTGGCGGCCAGCAGGCAGGCCAGGACGGTGGCGGCGATTCGAATGGTTTTCATGGAAATGGGTCTTAGCACAAAAACAAAAGGGCTGCGCGATCGTCGCGCAGCCCTTCGTCAAACCATTGCCCGTAGGGGCGAATGATTAGTGAGCAGCCGGAGCAGCCGAAGCTTCAGCAGCGGCCGGCGAAGCCGAAGCATCAGCAGCCGGAGCGGCTTCCGAAGCCGAAGCGTCGACCGGAGCAGCTTCCGTCGGAGCTTCAGCCGAAGCAGCGTCGGTTTCAGCCGGCTTCGGCTGGCAAGCGGCAACCGACAGAGCGGCGACGGCGGCGGCGGCGATCAGGGCCGAGCGAACGATTTTGGAGGTCATGGATCCAGATCCTTTGTTTCTAACGTTAGAGGGCAAGGAGCTGTAAACCTTGGCCCACGCACAAACACATATCCAAAACGCTTGAGTCTCGCAAGAGGGTATTTCACAATTATGTGATCACCGTTTGCAACAAACGGGATATATTTCGTCAAATAGGATGAAAAAGTGCGCGAAACGCGCGCGCTTAGCGGCTTATGCGGCGAAACGTTCCACATTCGCCGCAGCATTTGAAACCGCCCGGTTCAAATCACGCCATCCGCATATACCGGCTGGCGGCCTTTGCTACGCGGATAATGAACGGACACGGGTTAACAAATCCTGTATCGATTCGGTCCGTCGAATATTACGCCGCTTCGTTCGGTATATTGTTGAGCGCTTCTTCCATCTCGGCGAACGACGGCTGCGATACGGACGGAATGCTGCCACGGCCGATTTCGACGGAAATCTGCGCGGCGTTGCCGTGCAGGTGGGCAACCAGGACCGATTGGATGATCTTATAAAACGCGCCCTCCTCCTCAAGCACACCCGACATGCGCGACGCAAACGGACCGGCCAGACCGTAGGCCAGCAGAACGCCCAGGAACGTACCGACAAGCGCGCCGCCGATCATACCGCCCAGGATTTCCGGCGGCTCGGTGATCGAGCCCATGGTCTTGACGACGCCCATAACGGCGACGACGATGCCCAGCGCCGGAAAGGCGTCGGCCAGGCTTTGCATCGCATGCGCGGGGTGCAGGGCTTCGTGGTGGTGCTTTTCGAGCTGCTTTTCCATGGCGTCTTCGACCTGATGCGGATCTTCGAGGTTCATGGTCATCATGCGCAGGGTGTCGCAGATGAAGTCGATGGCGAAGTGATCCTTCATGATCTTGGGAAAACGCGTGAAGATCGTCGAATCATGCGGCTTTTCGATGTGGCTTTCCAGGGCGATGACGCCCTTGGACTTCATGGTCTTGGTCAGCAGGAACAGCAGGGACAGCAGGTCGCGATAGTCCGACGCCTTCCACTTGGCGCCGCCGAACACTTTGCCCATCCCGCTGCCCATGCCCTTCAGGGTCGTCAGGTCGTTGGAAATCAAGGCGGCCCCGGCCGCGGCTCCGCCGATCCCCATCAGTTCGAACGGCAGGGAGTGCAGAATGGGCGCCATACTGCCACCCGACAACAGATAGCTGCCGAACACCATGGCGAACAGAACGACGATACCGATGATCTGGAACATTCAGACACACACCCAAGCCTATTATTCAGGCGCACTATGGGTGTTAATCATTAAGACACGGTTTCCCGCGCCCGCGGCTTAACCCTCTTTTTTAAGAAGTGAGCGGCGCCGCACGCTTTTGATGCGTTTAGCTGGGACGCGCCGCCGGTGTTCCGCCCTGCATCACGACAAAACGATTGGCCAGGTCGAAGCTCAGATAACCGTCCGCCACCTCGTTGTTCGCCTTTTGCCATTCGCGAATCGCCTGGCGCGTGCCGACGCCGATGACGCCGTCGATCGTTCCCGGGTTGAAGCCCGCCGCTTTCAGGGCTTCCTGGGTCTTCAGTCTCTGATCGAGGCTGAGCGGCGGCTCGACCGGCCACGGCGTGACCGTCTGCTCCTTGCCGCAGACGCCGTCGGCAATCAGGCCGACCGCCAGGGCGTAGGAGGTCGAGTTGTTATACTTACGAATGACGTAGTGATTCGGCAGCGCCATGAAGGCCGGACCATTGGCGCCGGACGGCAACAGGATGACACCGTTTTCGTTCAGTTCTTCGGGACGGAAATATCCGCCATCGGCGCGCTTCACGCCCAGGGCCTGCCAGTCGGCCGGTGTCTTCGTCTTTTCGGTTTCCGCCAGATAGTAGTCGAAACCCTGCGGCAGGATGACTTCGACCGCCCATTCTTGCCGGGCTTTCCAGCCTTCCCTGGCCAGAAGGTTCGCGCTGGACGCCAGGGCATCCGAATCGGACGCCCAGATGTCGACGATCCCGTCACCATCTCCATCGGCGCCCAGCCTGAGGTAGCTGTCGGGCATGAACTGAGTCTGTCCCATGGCTCCCGCCCACGATCCTTTGAGACGCTCACGCGGAATCTTGTGGTCGCGCAGGATCGTCAGGGCGGCGATAAGCTGATCCTCCGCCCAGACGCGGCGGCGGCCGTCAAAGGCCAGGGTCGCCAGCGCAGCCAGCACGTCCGTGCTGCCCTGGACGCGCCCCAGATCGCTTTCCATCGACCAGATGCCCCCCAGCAGGCATTTCGGCACGCCGTATTTCGCCTCGATGGCCGGCACATTGGGGTTGGCCTCGATTTTGGCGCGCGCCGCGGCTGACCGCGTCGGCGACACGGCCTGGCGTATATAGCTTGAGGCCGGCTTGGAGAACTCGGGCTGCTGGTTGTCGGCGGTTTTCACGCTTTGCAATGGCTGAACACCATCGAGCGCCGCCGTGACAAAGCCCGTGTCGAAGCCGCGCATGACGGCCTTCTTGATAAAGTCCTGCTTCCAGGCGTCGAAGTCCGCATAGGCGGTGATAGGAACGGGATTGGCCGCCTGGGGCGCAGGCGTCGCCGCCGGCGCATTGGTGGTCGGCGCATTGGTGTCGCCATGTTGCGGAACCGGTGTGCTGGCCGTCGGCGCGGTCGATGGCGCAGGCGTCTGCTGGCCGGTGCTGGCGCAAGCGGTCAGAACAGCGAACAGGCTCAGGGCGCGAAACCGCATTTGTAATCTCCTCCCGGCATTATGAAACCGGCCTGCCCGCATCTTAAGCCGACATTCAAATAACTTCCAACCGCGAAAGCTTATTGATCACGAGAAATCTGGCCGGGGTAAGGCAAAACCCGTTGACAAGCTGCGCGCCCTCCCATAGATACCGCGCCTCTATTGGCGGGCGACAGCGCAACCGGTCGGTTGGCGATGCGCGCATGCCGGTTTAAGTTTCAACGCCTAATACAAAGACCAGGTGAAAACCAATGAAAGTCCGTAGCTCGCTCAAGTCGCTGAAAGGTCGCCATCGCGACTGCAAGATCGTGCGCCGCAAGGGCATCGTCTATGTGATCAACAAGACGGACCCGCGCTTCAAGGCGAAGCAGGGCTAATCCAGGTCTATAAAGACGCTCAGGCGTCTTGATCCTGTCATCGAAAAACGCTTAAAGCGATCGCGCTTTAAGCGTTTTTTCGTGCCTGCCGCCCCGGAGATCGCCGTGTCTGAAATCAAAGCCGTATTATTCGATATCGGCAATGTCATGATCACCTGGCATCCGGAAAACCTGTTTCGCAAGGTGATAACCGACGTCGAACGCAGGCAGCATTTCCTGACGAACGTGGTGCCGATGACCTGGCATGACCGGCACGATGCCGGCGTGACCTTCGCCGAGAACCGCCTAAAGCCTCTGGCCGACTACCCGGAATTCGCCGACGAAATTCACGCTTTCGACAGTCGGTTCGACGAAATGCTGGGTGAGCCGATCCGGGAGACCATGGCGATCATCGAGGAACTGCAAGCCAAAGGCGTGCCGCAGTATGCGCTGACCAACATGCCTCACGAAAAGGCAGAGATGGTCTTTTCGAAAATCCCGGCTTTCCGGCATATGCGCGACGTCATCATTTCCGGCGTCGAAAAGATCGTAAAACCAGATCCCCGCATCTATGAGATTGCCCTGAAACGCATGGGCCTGCCAGCGGACGCCGTCTTTTTCACCGATGACAACCGCGCCAATATCGACGCCGCCAGGGCCATGGGCTTCGTCACCCACCTGTTCGATCGTCCCGGGAGCCTGCGGCCAGCCCTTGTCCGGGCAGGTATTTTATAATCATCCACAGGCAATCACGACATTTTCGTTGCTCGTGAGTTGAGAGGAGCGAATCACTTGGCTATGGTTAAACCCAAGTGCTTTTTTCACCTCTCAGGATACATCCGCCATGGCCGATGACGCCCCCTCCTTTCAATCCGACGACGTCATCTCCGGCGCGGCCCAGGGCCGTCTCAAGTCATTTATCGAACGTATTGAACGGCTTGAAGAAGACAAGGCTGCGGTGAGCGAAGACTTGAAGGAGGTCTACTCCGAAGCCAAGGGCGAAGGCTTCGACGTCAAGATCCTGCGCAAGGTCGTTCGCATCCGTAAGCAGGACAAGGCAAAGATGTCCGAAGAAGAGGCCTTGATCGAACTCTACATGTCGGCGATCGAGGGCTGAACCCATTCTGCTTGATCTTTTCGAGCCCGCTTTCCATCTTCATCGGATGGACAGCGGGCTTTTCTATATCCGGGTAGCTGATCGTGGCGTTTAAATCGAAGACGCCGGCCAAGGGCCTGTCACGGTCGAAGGGACTGCAAACCAAGGCTCCGCTGAAGGCTGGCCAGGGCTTCAAGGCCAAACCCGCAGGAAAGGCGCCCCCTTCCCCGCCCTCCGCCGCGGAGCAAAGGAAAGCGCAACAGCAGGCGTTGCAAAAATCAACATTGAAACTGCTTGAACGCGCCCGCAGGGAGGCTACTGAGAAGGGCGTCACCCTGTCCGAATGGGAAGGCGAATTCCTTGAAAGCGTTTCAGATCGCGTCCGCACCTACGGCCGCGCCTTTGCCGATCCGGACAAGGGCGCCATGAATGGCACACTCTCCGTCCGCCAAGGCGTCAAGCTAAGGGAAATCCGCAAAAAAGCGCGAAACACCACCCCGCAAAGCGACGACGAAAAATAAGACCGCTTCCAATGAACTGGAACCGCTTCCATATAATGACAGCGCTTTCCAAAACATCGGTACCCGTGCTAGCGTCTACAAAACAACACAAAAATGGTTGGGACGATGAGCAAGGATGGAAGCGCGGCGAACAAGCCGGGGCTGTTTGAACGCCTAAGCTATGGCGCGGGCGATTTCGGCTTCAACCTGTACTGGACGACGATATCGGCCTTCCTGCTGATATTTTACACCGACAGTTTCGGGCTCGATCCACGTGTCGCCGGCACCATGCTGCTGACGACCAAGCTGCTGGATTCGTTCGTCGACCCATTAATGGGCGCGATCTCCGACCGGACGAAAACCAAATGGGGCCGCTATCGCCCCTGGCTGTTGTGGGCCGCTATTCCCATGGCCGTCTCGGCCGTCCTGACCTTCACCACGCCGGATCTCGATTCCGCCGCCAAGGTCACCTACGCCTACATCACCTTCGCGATCATGATGGCTGTCTATTCCGTCGTCAGTATCCCCTACGGCGCCTTGTCGGGCGTCCTGACCAACGATCCGCAGTCACGCACCCAGATCAACAGCTTCCGCTTCGTCTTCGCTTTTGCCGGCGGCACCTTCGTCACCTATTGCACGCCCATCCTGGTCAAGTGGTTCGCCGCAAAGTTTGGCGGCGGTGACGACACGGTCGGCTGGCAGTTGACCATGG
>CAMLLA010000215.1 GCA_946480525.1 uncultured Asticcacaulis sp.
GGGGCGCCATCAGATTCCCCGGAGGCAGCGGGAGTCTCCGACCGGACGGCGGCGTCGTGCACGCGCACAAAGCCGTCAGGCAGAGGATAGTGATCGACAATTTCGGGGGTAATAATCTGCGGCACATAGCGGATGACCTCGCGGGTTCTGTACTGAATCTGAGCGGTCTGCTGCGCTGTCCTGGCGCCGACCGTCTGCGTAATGGCGTCGGCCTTGCAGTCGAAGGCGATGGCGGATTGGCCGGCTTTCAACTCCGTCTTGGCCTGCCCTCGCTGTCCGGCGCCCCACATGACCAGGACGCCAAAACAAAGCCCGCCGATTAGGCAGGCCAAATGGCTTTCAATGGAACGAATGGTCACGGCAGCTGCCTCCCGGCCTGAAAGTCCTTAAGGCTCAAACCGGCTGTGAACTGGAAATGCGCCATTTCGCGCATCCGATTCCAGCGCCCGGCCCATTCCAGGCCGTGCGCCTCGCCGATGGCGCCGATCTGCGCCCACAGCTGGCCGTCCTCACCGGACGTCCCCCACACCGGCTTGCCGGCACGCAAAGGCACGATATCGAACGCCACGCGGAAATTGTGAAAGCTCTGGCCGCCCCTGGCATTGGTGACCTTTTTCCCCGGCCTCGACCGCCCCAGCGCGTAGAGCGCGTCCTGGGAAGCATGGTCGCGATAGGTCGAGGTCACCAGAATATCGATACCCTGCCCCTGGCACGCCTCGATAAAGGCGCGCGCCCTGGCCGCGACCTGCGGATGCAATGCGGCGATATCACGACTGTTGATCATCTCGACCTCCTTGACTGATCAGCCGCCCCGCCACCATGCCGGTGATGGTTAGAAAGGCCGCGGCCTGTGTCCAATAGTCCGGCACGCTGACGCCCGCGGCCTGGACGGCGGCAATGCCGGCCAGCACGGAACCGCCGATAATCCCTGCCTTGACGCTGTAAAAAGAAAGCGCCTGTTTCCAATCTGGAACCAGGCGCTTCTGGATGTCGTTTCCGATGTCGGAAATAAGGAAATTTAGATTCATAGCGGAGCCTGTATGAGTTCAACTTTTCAAAAGGTTGGAGTGTGTTAGTGTGACGCAGTAACGTCTGGGGAGGCGAAGAATTCATTGCGTACGGCGAGTCAGATTCTAGCGCGGCACTGTCCTGTTCCTCATCCCATCCATGAAGGCGGCGACGAGGACAGAGACTTTGAATATTATGTCCCAATGAAGGATGCACTCGCCGCTGTCCGGGAGGCTGCCGGCGAAAACCCGTCGCAACGTGATATCAGTCCCGGCAAGGCATTGGGCTTGATTGCTCTTACCCTCGCCACCAGCCCGTTCATCTTCGTATTTGCCGGTGCCGGTGCGGTCATCGACAATGTCGAAGCCGCCATCGCCCGCGTCCGGCTGACGCAAACTGAGTAATCAGGTCGCCACGACTGCGGCGGCGCTGCGGGCAGTAACCGATCCGAAACTGTTGCTGACGTCCAGTTCGGCGAAATATGGCTGCCCCGCAGTGACGACAGCCGTCCAGGTCCAACTGCCGGGCGCAATTGTGGCAACCAGCGATCCCGTTCCGATGCCGGCGTCTCCCGCTGTCCCGCCCTGATAGATACGCACAGAACCATAGGTCAGCCCTCCGCCCGACCAGGCTCCAGATTGCAATGCAATGCTGTTGCCGTTGCTGAGCGTCGCCCCGTTACGGAACCCCACTCTGGCATCGAGCCCCATGATGCCATCCGCACCCATGTGTTTCGGCTGCGCATAGGCGGCCAACTCGGTCTTGCGCACGATCGGCTTCCACAGCACCAGCCGGATATTGACTGTGCCCGATACCCGCACCGTAAAGAACGGACTGAGATTGGTCAGCGCGATGGGCTGGACCTTCGGATACGTCCTGGCGATCTGGTTTATCTGCGTGAAGGCTTGCGGCCCGCTGATCCGGACGTCGCCCGATAGAGGCGATCCGGTTCCCAACGAATAGCCCCCGATGGTGGTCCCAAGCGTCGCGCCATGGACCAGCAGTCCTTGTGGCGCCGACACACCGTCACTGTGGCTGAGACTGAAGCCCCACAGGCTCTCGATCGCGTCGCCGATACCGGCATTGATCACCGCCCGCGCTCCGGATGCATTCGTGACGGCAAAAGTGATGACGTTCTCCGCGACGCCCGTACCAGTGATCGTGATGATCTGGCGGTTGTACCCGGACTGGGTATCGATCGAACAGGCGACGTCGCAGGTCGTGTTGTTGGTAACGGTGAACTTGTCGGCGACATTACCCGTGACCGCACCCGTGCCGGCCTTTACGCCGCCGGTTGAAAACGTCATGTTATGGGTCGCCGCCGGGCAGGCATCCGCGCCATGGTCGCCTGACGCGCCCGTATCATTGAGCACGGCCTCAAGCGTGCTTTCGATAAAAAGCGGCGCGATGACCGCCGCCGCCCGCGTCGCCATCAGGTTGGCGCCGACCTCATTCGGATGGACATTGACGTCGCCCCCGACATTGAAGGTCATGGTGCTGTAATCGAAGCCGGTCACGAAGTCGCAGTATTTCGTCCGCCCGCGATTGCCGCCGTCAAAGGTGGCGATATGCGCATTGGCAGCCTGCAGCGCGGTGTTCGATGGCGGAAAGGCCGCCGATGGCGGCTCGGTTGCGAAGATCAGATATTTTCGTGGATTAGCCGCTTCCAAATTCGCCTTAAGTGCACTGAGGTCTGCAGTCAGGGTTGGCGAACCCAGGCTGTTATGGCTGATCAGCACAAAGGTAACATCGGCCGCCTGTGCAGTCGTGAAAGCACGGCGATCAGAGTAGTTCTGGACCGTATTGCCGCCGACACCCTGATCGCCGCCGATCGCCAGCCGCGCCAGCCCTGCCAGTTTCGTTATTGTCCAGCAGCCAAAGTTGCGCATGCCGGGCGACGATATCTGCGACACTTTCGAATGACCGCCGAAGACGATGCGCGCCCCGGCACTTAACGGGACGGGGCCGCCCTGCGGACGACTTCCCAGCCCCCAACCAAAGAAACAGCCCATTCTATGCGGTCACCGTGATGACGGCGTCCTTGGCAAAGCCGTAGACCAGGCGCTCACCCGACGCGATGGTCTGGTTCCGAAGCGGAGCAATGCCACCGCTGACTGTGAAGCTATGGGTGGCGCCATTGGCATAAAGCTCGACGATCGAAGGCGCTCCGCCGGACCCGACAATCGTGTAGCTGCCTCCGATAGCCAATGGCCCGGTTGGCGCATTGATTACCGGCTGCAGCGCGATCTGCTTGCTGCCGGTGTTTCCGCTGAATTCCTTGATTTCAAGTGACATGGATGAATCCTTTCTATGTAAGAGACCGCAGGCCGCTGCGGGCCAGGTTGAGTGCGGCCAGAGTGGCGTCGACTTTCGAAGCGTCCCAGCCGAGGCCCTTACCGACCAGCGCCATGGACAGGGTTCGGGCGAGGTAGGTGGTCTGCGCCCGAAAAATGTAGAGGTTGGTCACCGCCGTCGCGTCTGCCGTCTTCGTATTGGCTGTCAGCATCGTGCCGCCGTAAAGCTGGCTGCCATGCGACGTTGGGGAATCTGAAAAACCCATGCCCAGCCGGTAGGTTCCTGCCCAGCTCACGGCATTCAGCGCCGACGAACTATTGAGATAGACATTGTTGCCGCCGTCCGACCGATGCAGAACCGACCGTAGCCTGTTGGTATTCGAACCAATCGTGTACGGACTGCCGGCTGCCGATTGTTGCGCAGATGTGTAGAGTTCCTCGGCACAGGCGCCCAACGCGATATTGTGCGTGCCGCAACCATGCAGGTCCGCAGCAAAGCCGGAAACCTCCAGATAACTGCCTGTATTTGTACTGCCGGTTGGCGCAAAACCGATTTTCGGCACATGGGCAATCGCAGTCCCCGTTTGGCTCAACGGCCAGAAATCAAACAGCACATTGGTCCGCGCCGCCCATTCGTTAGGCCCGTTAAGCAGGTAAAGCCCCTTCAACAGGCTCGCTGATGGATCCGAGGGATTGTAAACCCCGGCATAGATCAGGTCATGAAACAGCCTGTCATAGATCAGCTTCGCTTCATAACTCAGCGGATCGCCTCCGGCCGCGTCTTGTCTGGCATCAAAATCCGTCGTCTGCGTCAGGAAGGCGGGATTGACCGTGCCCCCCGCTGTCGACAACCACGGATCTGCTCTCGCAGGCCCCTGGGCGACCAGAATGGTTGAGCTGGCCTGGTCAATGACTGTCGCCGCCTGCCGCTTGACATCCGGCGCATTCAGCGGCGAACCCAGCGCAGCCGTGCTCACTACCGGTACATCGATCAGACGGCTCAAGACCCACTTGGCGCCGTTATGGCGCATCGACAGTCCGCCGTAGTCGGTGACATTGAGCGCCGTCACCCCCTCGAAAGCCCATGAAATTCCCGTCAGTTCAGCAAAACTGACAGGCCCGTGGACGATGAGTTCCGTCGTGGCCCCAGCCTCTTTCAGAACCGTGTACCCAGCCCTCAGCCAGGCGGCGGACACATGGATGGCGCCGCGCTTCCAGCCGGGAGCAATGCGGATATTGCCCTGCAGATTGCCGTTGGCCCAGATGGTCGATCCCGTGCCGTGATCAGCCCAGATGGCGTAAAACATATCCGCCGTCGCCCCGGCATTGACGCTCAGCGAGCCCAGGGTGAACGACCGGTTGATCGCGTACTGTCCGGCTGCCGGAATGGCCGTGATCCGCGTCCCCAGCGGAATGCCCACGCCCTTCAGGAACTGCCCCACGACGAGCGCCGCGCCCGACGACACCGTAAAGATCGTGCCAACCGAAACCGACACCTCGCCTTCCGGGAGGCCGCTGCGCGTATTGATCCGGTGCTGTCCCACCGGCGCCTCGCTCACCACGCCGGTGACCTTCGTACCGGCCGGAATGCCCGCCCCCGTCAGCACCTGCCCGACGCTCAAGCTTCCGCCTGAGGTCAGGGCGAACAACATCCCCGCTGTGACCGCCCGCTCGCTTAAAGTTAGTGACTGATTGAGCTTGTACTTGCCGCTGCCCAGCACCGCCGCGACGTGCGTATCGGCGGGAATGCCCGTCCCTTCCAGCTTTTGCCCGACGCCCAAACCCACGCCTTCTTTAAGCGTGAAGGTATTGCCCTCGAAACTGCCGGTGACGATGTGCGGCGTAAACTGGCCGCTGACCGTTCCCGCCGCAAAGCTGCCGATCACCGCCGCGGCCGGAATATTGCGATCGCCCATCTCGATTTCCAGCCGTATCGCCTTGCCGGAAAAAGCGGACCCCGCCGCCGACGCCGCATTGGCCCAGTCGCTGATCCCGATCCGGGCTCCATAGGGACAGACGTTCCGCCGCGTCACATAGGTCAGGGCGCAGTTTTCCAGCACCGCCCCGATCTGGAACCCGGCCTGATCCACACGCGTGATCATGTCCGGCGTGAAGGCGCCCGTATTGGCCGGCAGGGCATTGCGGAATGCCGAAGTCAGGTAGTTGCTTCCCTGCTGCCGCCCCGTATCGACCTGGTCGTGATAGATGGTCCCGCCGACGCTTTTCGGGTTGATGATGACGATCCGCCCGCAATAGTGTTGGATGACGCGCAAACTGTCGAAGACCACGGTCGGTCCGCCGCTGGTATAGCCTTCCTGCCGCGTCTCGATCTTGATCAGGTCGCCGTCGACGCCGCGGATTTCCCCGGCATAGCAGGTGCCCTTGCGCGAATTGTCCTCGATGGCATAGCTGCCGACCCACGGCTTGACGCTTTCTACGTTGAAGTCGACGCGATAGGAGAACTGCCCGACGTCCTGGGCGTGGACCAGGTTGGAACAGAACGTCCCCGCCATCTTGACATTGACCTCGTCCGGACTGGCCAGGTTCAGCGACCGGAACGCCAGGGCATTGCCTTCATAGAGGTGATCGAAGCGATAGGTGATCACCTTCTTTTCGGTGTCCGAATTGATCTCCAGCCCGTCGCCGCGATGGTTTTGCAAGGCGATGTCATAGGACGACCGCGATGCCTGGTCGCCCTCGATGCGCACGGCGGTGAACGGCACCGCCTGATTGAGACCATCGCCCGCATAGCCACCGATCAGCCGGATGACCTTCTCATAGTGAATACCGGACGTCGGACTGCCGCCCATGTCGATGGCCGGCCCGCGCACGTCTTTCAGCGTCGTATTGCCCTCTTCACCGACCGGATAGCCGATAACCCCCAGCGCATTGCCAAGGTTTGTCCCGAAGGTGATCGACTTGAACGGCATATGGACGTGACACGCCGTCAGGTCCTGGGGCCCGTTGATGGTCACCGTCCCGCTGTTGCCGGTCAGGGGCTGCCCCAGCGTCCTTGCCTTGTCGAGCGCGAAGGCCAGACCGGTTTCGGTCGCGCCCGCCACATCGATATTCGACTGCGCAAACGGATCGCCCGCCCCGCCGCCACCGCCGCCCGTGCCACCGATATCGGCGATGCCGGCGAACTGGACGAAGATCGGATCGCCGCCGATGGTCGCATTGACCGCGCCATTGTTGAGATAGGTCTTCGACCCCAGTGGCAGGACGACAAACGCACCGCCATGCACCTTTGTGATCTGGCCGTCGCCGGTGATCAGCCTCAGGTCGAAGTAAAAGACACGCGCGCTGGTCGGGTCCGGGTTCTCCGGCAAGGCGTCGATGTCCGCCTGCCTGACGCCAAGGACGATTGTCGTGGGTGTAATGCCGACCTGGCTGCCGTGGGCATTGGCGACGGCGCCCGCGACCAGCACAGGCGCACCGCCCAGCCGGTCATAGACGACGAACTGCCCGCTGCATCCGGTCAGGTCCGAGCCCAACGGAAAGTAATAGATGATCCGCATATCGGCGCCGCGCGCGGCGCTGAGTTTCTGTGTCATGTAAGGCTCAACAAAAAACCCCTCCGGCCGGGGCCAAAGGGGTGTGGTAAAATTGTATGTTAAAGGGCGATCGCGACCAGGTCAGGCGGCGCTCAGGTTCCGAATATCGGATCCCAAAGGACCTTCTTGGCGTACGCTCTGGCATCCGCCTCATCTTCGGCATAGTAGTACTCACATTCCGGGTGCTCCAACATTGCCATCCAGGAAACTGAAGGGTCACCGAAGGCTTCGCAGAGCTCCTGCTTCATCTTTCCGAACTGCTGGTATTCAATTTGGCACTTTTGTATAGACCAATAGCCAGCTCCTCCGGAAACCC
>CAMLLA010000216.1 GCA_946480525.1 uncultured Asticcacaulis sp.
CGCAAGGCCAGAAAAGCCAGGGGCTGACCCAGACGTTCAATCCAGTCGCCGTTCAGCTTCAATGACGCCATGCCGCTCCCCGCACCTTTTAGGGAGAGCAGCATAACATCGTTCCGGAAAACGCGAACCGAAAAATGGTTACCGGGATTGCACGCCTGTTTAAGCCTCAGCCGCGTCGCGCGTCACGCCGACCCGTTGGGCAAGCGAAGCGCCCATGAAGTCATCGAGGTCGCCATCAAGCACGGCCTGCGTGTCCGAAGTCTCGACATTGGTGCGCAGGTCCTTGACCATCTGGTAGGGCTGCAGGACATACGAGCGGATCTGGTGCCCCCAGCCAATGTCGGTCTTCTGATCCTCAAGCGCCTGCTGCGCCGCCTCACGCTTCTGCAGTTCGGCCTCATAAAGGCGCGCGCGCAGCATCTTCCACGCCTCGTCACGGTTGGCGTGCTGCGATCGGCCGGCCTGACACGCGACCGCGATGCCTGTCGGAATGTGCGTCAGGCGGACAGCCGAGTCGGTCTTGTTGATGTGCTGACCGCCGGCACCCGAAGCGCGATAGGTGTCGGTGCGGACGTCGGACGGATTGATGTCGATGACGATGGTGTCGTCGACGACGGGATAAACCCAGACCGAAGCGAAGGAGGTATGGCGACGGGCGTTGGAATCGTAAGGCGAAATGCGCACAAGGCGATGTACGCCCGCCTCGGTCTTCAGCCAGCCATAGGCGTTTTCACCGGAGACCTTCAGCGTCACCGACTTGATGCCGGCCTGTTCACCCGGCGTTTCTTCCTCGACCGCCACGCTCATATTGTGGGCGGTCGCCCAGCGCGTATACATGCGCAGCAGAATACCGGCCCAGTCGTTCGACTCGGTGCCGCCGGCGCCCGAATTGATTTCGACATAGGCGTCATTGCCGTCGGCTTCGCCGGAAAGCAGGGCTTCGAGTTCGGCCCGGCCGGCACGCGCCTTCAGGCCCTTCAGCATGTTGCGCGCTTCCTCGATCAGGCTCTCGTCGCCTTCCATGTCGCCCAGCTCGGCGAACTCGATGGCGTCTTTCAGCTCTTTTTCGAGCGACGTCACGGCGTCGACCGATGCTGCGAGTTTTGAGCGCTCACGCGAGATTTTCTGCGCTTCTTCGGGCTTGTCCCACAGCGTCGGGTCTTCGACGCGGGCATTGAGTTCATCGAGACGTCTTAGAGCGACATCCCAGTCAAAGACGCCTCCTGAGCAGGCCTACGGACTGCTCGATCTCGGAAGCTGCGGCTTCGATATCCAAACGCATTGGGGGATCCTTAAATTCGAAGGCCGGGATGTATAGGGCGTTGCCCAGGATTTCAAGCTGAAAGCTTGATGATCGAGTGTTTGCGCCGCACACGCCTGTAGCCAGCTAACCGTTCCTATACCTCCCCGGCAAACCTGGAAGTATCGGCCGGAGGCTTAGTCGTTCGGGGTGATCGGCGGAGCTTCGTCAGCGACCGGAGCCTTGTCGCCTGCATCATCCCAGGCGTCGAGATAAGGCGTCGGGCCGTCCTCGACGGGTCGGTAGGTGATCTGCGGTTCCGTGCCCGGCTTGAAGGCTTCCTCGCGGCCGCGGATCGAGACATAGACCGCGTCCTTCGGCTTGTTGAACTGGCGCTTGGGCCGGTTGACATAGGCGGCTTTCATGAAGTCGATAAAGACCGGAAGCGCTGCCTGTGAACCGGTTTCCTTGTCGCCCAGAGACCGGTTGTCGTCGAAACCGATATAGACGCCGACCACCAGGTCCGCCGAGAACCCCATGAACCAGGCTGAGCGATAGTCATTGGTCGTGCCCGTCTTGCCGCCGACAGGGAAACCCAGTTCCCGCGCCCGCACGGCTGTGCCGCGTTCAACGACGCCTTGCAGGAAGGAGTTCATCTGGTAGGCGGTGATCGGATCCATGACCTGCGTGCCCTGCGGCAGCAGGCGCGGGCTTTCCAGCCCATCGAACGCGTCGCGGCAGGCGGCCGGGCATTGTCGTTCGTCGGCCTTGTAGATCACCTTGCCGTCGCGGTCCTGAACCTGGTCGATCAGGTGCGGCTTCACGCGGCGGCCACCATTGACGAACATGGAATAGGCGCTGGCCAGGCGATAGGGCTGGACTTCCCCGGCCCCAAGTACCACTGACATTTCCGCCGGCATCTTATCGGCGACACCGAAATCGTTGACGATTTTCTGGGTGATCGGCTTGATCCCGATGCGCTGGGCCAGGCGAACCGTCATCAGGTTGCGTGACAATTCGATACCGCGGCGGATCGGCTGCGGGCCCATATAGTCATGCTCATAGTTCTGCGGCGTCCACATCTTGCCGTCGCCGCCCATCATGGAAATCGGGCCGTCTTCAACGATGGAGGCCGGCGTGAAATCACGCTCCAGCGCCACGGCATAGACGAAGGGCTTGATCGACGAACCGGGCTGACGCAGGGCCTGGGTGGCACGGTTGAACTTCGACAGCGAGAACGAATAGCCTCCGACCATCGCCACGATGCGGCCCGAGTAAGGATCGACGACCACCATGGCGCCGTTGACATTCGGCACCTGATGCAGGCGATAAGCACCATCGGAAATCTTCGAGACATAGATCAGATCGCCGGCCTTCAGCCCCTTGCCGGCCTTGGCCCAGGCAACGTCTTCACCGCGCAGGGCGCCTGAGCCGCCGTCATAGGCGCGCACCGAACCGGACGCCGAGGTGACAAGGCCGATCTGCCAGTCACGGCGTTCTGACGGCGCCTTGCGGTTCATCTGCAGCCGGTTCTCCGCGTCCTGGGCTTCTCGCTCCCAACGGTCACTTACCGGAATGTTGCCCCACGCTCCGCGCCAGCCGTGGCGGCGGTCGTAAACCTCAAGCCCGGTCATCAGGGACTGAAGCGCAATGGTCTGCAGCTTCGGCTCAAGTGTCGTCTTGATATAATAGCCCTGGGTATAGATGGCGTCACGATCGGGGAACAGCGACTTGGCGCGCCGCTCGACTTCCGACACGAAATAGTCGGCGTCGTGGTACTTGGCGCGTTCCGGCCGCGCCTCGACGACAAGGTCCTTCTGCATGGCGGACACCGCCTCAGCGCGCGTGATCCAGCCGGCCTTGTCCATTTCGCCGAGCACCCAGTTGCGCCGGTTGATAGCGGCTTCCTTGTGCGTCGTCGGCCGGTAGTTTTCCGGTCCCTTCGGCAGCGCGGCAAGGTAACCCATTTCCTCGAGCGTCAGGTCATCGACCGACTTGCCGAAATAGTTGAAGGCGGCAGCGCCGACACCGTAGGACCGATAACCGAGATAGATGTCGTTGAGATACAGTTCGAGAATCTGCTCCTTCGACAGTGACGTCTCCAGCCGCCGCGCCAGGATCACTTCCTTCAGCTTGCGGCCAAGCGTCCGCTCATTGTTCAGCAGCAGGTTCTTTGCCACCTGCTGGGTGATCGTCGATCCGCCCTCCAGACGACGGCCGCGCACGAAGTTGAGCACGTTCTTGGCCATGGCGCGGCTGAGGCCAGAAGCGTCGACACCGGAATGGTTGAAGAAGTTGCGGTCTTCGGCGGCCAGGAAGGCACGAGCAAGGTTCTGTGGAATGCGGTGATAGGGAACGTAGATCCGGCGCTCCTGGCCGTATTCGCCGATCAGCGTACCGTCCCAGGCAAAGACGCGGGCAGACGTGACAGGATGGAAATCGGCCAGCTCGGAGCCATCGGGCATGTCATGGAACAGCCATGCCGCATAGATCGCGACGGCGAAGCCGGCCACGCCGATCACCGTCATGACGCCCGCGGCGATCATTCCAAACACACGCTCGGACGACTTTACCAAACGACTTCCCTCACCTCTCGTGGCTTAACCTTTAGCAAAAGCCCGGGAATTGGCAAAGCTATTCGGAGAAATTTCCAAAAGCGTTCGCGAATGTGGCGAATTCGCCCGCTCCCGGACCAGCGGCCCGGCAAAAACAAAGGCACCACCGTGATCGGCGGGGCCTTTGCGGACTGGACTTTTGACTGGGCTCAGCGGAAGCCCGCCAACGACGCATAGCGCACGTCATTTTCGAAATATTTGTCGATCGCCTTGGCCACCTGCCCCATCATTGCGTCGCGTGACCGCGAATCGGTAAGCATGGCTTCGTCCTTGGCATTGTTGACGAAACCCATTTCCAGCAGCACGGCCGGCACATCCGGGGCCAGCAGGACCACGAAACCCGCCTGACGCAGATTGGTCTTCAGAAGCGGCGTTGTTTCGCTGATATTGTCCATCACCAGCTGGGCGAAGGTAGCGGAGCGGTTCTTGGTGGCGCGCTGGGTCAGGTCGACCAGGATGCGGCTGACAATGGCGTCGTTGGGCATGTCGGCCAGCGACCAGTCCCCCTTGATGAGGGCTTTCTTGGCGATGCGTTCGCTCCCGGAATCCGACAGGGTATAGATGCTGGCGCCGCGTGTCGTGCCGTCGCCGCCGGAATCCGAATGCAACGAAATGAACAGGTCGGCATCGGCGCCGCGGGCGATGCGGACGCGCGCCGGCAGGTCGACGAAACTGTCGGTGTCGCGGGTCATGATGACCTTGTAACGGCCCGACTTTTCCAGGCGGTCGCGCAGGGATTTGGCCGCGTTCAGGTTAATGTCTTTTTCCCACGACGTCTTGCCGCGCGCGCCGGGGTCCTTGCCGCCATGACCGGCGTCGATGACGATGATCTTCTTGCGTTTGGCGGGCAATGGGCTCTCGGCCTGGGCCACAGTCGCTGTAACGACCGGCGTCGTCTTTGGGGCGGCGTCCACCGGCATGTCGCCCGGCACGACGTCGATGACGTAGCGATAGACGCTGATGCCGTCGGCCGGGGGCAGCAGGAACCGCTTGTAGATGCGGGCGCCGGTGCGGAAGTTCAGTTTCAGGCGCGCCGCGCCCATATCGTTTTCCAGCACCCAGTCCTTGACAATGCCCTGGCCGGCACCGGTCATAGGTGCGTCCATGCGGACGTCGGACAGTGAGATGACCTGGCGCATCTGGTCGGTGCCAGCCGACAGGACCTTACCCGCCGAGCTCTTGTCGAGCTCGATAACGATACGGGTCGTGGAGCCCGAGCCACCCATGCGGACGCGCACGACGTCGCCGGACGGCGCCGCCGCGGCAGGCAGGCCAGCGGCCGCAGCCAGACACAGCAGGCCGGCAGCGAAAAACGTCGTTAAACGTTTGAAATTGCTTAAGCCCCTGCTTTTCAGGGCATCAGCCGGAAGACACATTCGGAACTCCACGCACCACATTTTCTATGTTTGCAGAAGGTTATCTGTGGCACCACTATGCCTTACCGGTGTAGAAATCCGATTAAGAGGCGTGGTTACCGCTACTTTAACCTCTTTCCTTACCAAAGCCTTAAGGCATGGCGGAGCGCTGGCGCTTTTTCGCGCGCAAAGGTTTGCTATATTCGGAAAGGCCTGCCTGGCGACGGATGCGCCTCAAAAAGGGCGGCTGATGCAGCGGGACCTGTGTCCCGTCTGTGGTCTCAAAAATCATCCGCATACTCCGGATTACGCTTACGCAACGTCTATTCCATATCCCATGAAACTATAGCGGTCAAAATATTTCCGGATAGAAACCTGGACGGTACGGATTAAGGTGGCGCAATCGCCGCACATGTCGAAAATTGCGTTGACGCACGGTGCTTTTTCGCGCCATGTTGCAAACAGGTATCAAAGCCTTCCTGAGTCCGATTAAGCGCAGACCGCGCCGGACACTTAAGTCTTGAACCTTGTGATGACGTAATTGCGGCACTATCTCGCAGTCTGTCATTCAGCGGATGGCTCCCGAGCCACTATCGCCGGATGGTCTGCACTTTCTGCCATATGACCGTCATGACGCCGAATAAATTGCGCACCTTAAGGGATCGCGCAAACCCGAGTTGGAACAATATCTTATGGGCTGCGCCTTACACGTCCGCACCGGAATGTCCGTGAGCACAAACGTCGTACATGACGTTGCCGCTCCCAGCGCGCGCCCCAACACCCCCTATAAGTGCCCCGCCCCCGCCGTTTACCGCCCAAGCGCGGTACAGCGTGCGCCTGCGTGCCGGCGCTCCGGAGACTCTCTTAATGTCAAAAACCATGTTAATCGACGCGACGCACACGGAAGAAACCCGTGTCGTCGTGCTCAACGGCCAGCAGAACGGTAACCCCCGCGTCGAAGAATTCGATTTCGAAAGCCTCAGCCGCAAACAGCTTCGCGGCAACATATACCTGGCAAAGGTCACGCGCGTAGAACCGTCGCTGCAGGCCGCTTTCGTCGAATACGGCGGCAACCGTCACGGCTTTTTGGCCTTCAACGAAATCCACCCTGATTATTATCAGATCCCGGTCGCCGACCGCGAGAAACTGATGGCCGAACTGGCCGCCCAGGCCCAGGCGAACAACGGCCACGCCCACGACGATGAGTCCGAGGACGACGATCACGAGGACGAAGGCGACGATCTTCCCGACGAAGAGCGCCGTCTGCGCCAGCACCTGATCCGCCGTTACAAGATTCAGGAAGTCATCAAGCGCCGCCAGATCCTGCTGGTCCAGGTCGTCAAGGAAGAGCGCGGCAACAAGGGCGCGGCGCTCACCACCTATCTGTCGCTCGCCGGCCGCTATTGCGTGCTGATGCCGAACACGGCGCGTGGTGGTGGTATTTCGCGTAAGATAACCAATGCGGCCGACCGCAAGCGCCTCAAGTCGATGGTCCAGTCGCTGGACGTGCCGCACGGCATGGGACTGATCGTTCGCACGGCCGGCGCCAAGCGCACCAAGCAGGAAATCAAGCGCGACTACGACTACCTGCTGCGCGTCTGGGAAACCATCCGTGAGACGACGCTGAAGTCGAATGCCCCGGCATTGATCTACGAAGAAGAAGACCTCGTCAAACGCGCCATCCGCGACATGTTCGACAAGGATTTCGCCGGCGTATTGGTTGAGGGCGAGGAAGGCTACAAGTCCGCCCGTGACTTCATGCGCATGATCATGCCGTCGCAGGCCAAGAAGATTCAGCCCTATCGCGCCAACTCGCCACTGTTCGCACGCTATGGCGTCGAGGACATGATCTCCAAGATCTATTCGCCCGTCGTGGCGCTGAAATCCGGCGGCTATCTGGTCATCAACCAGACCGAGGCCCTGGTGGCCATCGACGTCAACTCGGGCAAGGCGACCA
>CAMLLA010000217.1 GCA_946480525.1 uncultured Asticcacaulis sp.
GGCCAGAACACCCCAGGACACGAGCGAAAACAGGAAACGGACGACGATCAGCAAGGGCATGACGGCAACCTCCAGCAAGAGGGCATAAATGTCGGATTCACCATAAGTTTTCAGTGCGATCACCGGCCTGTGCCGTAGCAAAGCCCATCAATTCTCCTCGCCAGCCTGCCATGGAGCCGGCGTCGAAACGCCGCAACCCGTCCCCGTTGCCGCGACGGCGCCATCGTGGCACGGTGAGATAACGGTGTCCGACAAGGACCAAGGGGGGCGTGACATGGAAGACTTCGTTCCGAGAAGACCAAGACCACCAAAATCGAGTCCTGCCTGGCGGCGCGTCATGGCCGGTGTCTTCATCGCCGTGGCCTTGGCCGTCAGCGCCTACCTGATCATAAATTACACCCGGATGACCAATGGCTACAGCAGCCTGTGGTTCCTGGCCGTCCTGCCTGCCTTCCTGTCGGCGCTGATCTGCTACATCGGCGATCCGACGCGCACCCGGGGTTCGGCGCTTTACTGGCTGGTGCCGCCGATTCTGGTCGCGACGGTCGCCGCCGGATCGGTCTGGTTCCTGCGCGAAGGCATTATCTGCCTGATCATGCTGTCGCCCATATGGCTGATTTCGGGCTGGGCCGGCGCTTTCATCCTGAGGCGGGTGCGCGGCAAACCCGTCGATACCGGCGTTTTTCGCTCATCGCTCCTGTTGTTGCCGCTCCTGGCCGGACTGGCGGAAAACAGCCTGACCTTCGCGCCGCAGGACTTTACCGTGACGCGCCATGTAGAGGTCGATGCAAGGCCGCAGGACATTTGGCCTTATATCGTGTCCAACCCCCATATCGCGCCTTCGGAAGGCCGCTGGACCTTCTCCCAGAACATCGTCGGACTGCCCCGGCCAAGCGCCACCGTCATGAACGGCATGGGCAGGGGCGCCATACGTACCGCCTATTGGGGCGATCACATCCATTTCGACGAGGTCATTACCGGCTGGCAGCCCGGCCACCGGCTGGCCTGGGACTTCCGCTTCACCAATACCTCGCTGCAGGACTATACCGACAGACATATCTCGCCTGACGGTCCGATCCTGAAAGTGGCCTCAGGAGAATACCGCTTCGAGCGCCTGGCGTCCGGCAAGACGCGCGTGACGCTGAGCACGCGCTATACGGCGAAAACGCACGTCAACCTCTATGCTGCCCTGTGGGGAGAGCTGTTCCTGGGCGATGTCCAGAACAACATCCTTGGGGTGGTCAAGGACCGGGCGGAAAGGGGCGCCTGATCCATCGGCACGATCCGGCAGCGCCTGGACATTGCCAAGCGTCCCCGGTTGTGATTTCCTCGCCGAAAATACAACCGGGGGAACATCGATGAAATCGCTCGTATCCATCCTGGCCATAGCGGCCGCGCTTACCGCCGCGCCCAACCTGGTCATGGCGCAGAACGACGGCGCCGTTGTCATCAAGGGCGTCAAGCGCGTCCGGCCACCCGCCGACGCCCCCCTGCCCGCGCTCGACATGTTCGTGAAACCGGCGCGGATCGAGCGCATCGCCCTGTCGGACGACGGCTCGCAGGTCGCCTTCACGACCCATGTCGACGGCAGCCATCTGCTGGCGCTTTACGATATAGCCACCGGAGCCAAGCGGGCGATCAAGCTCCAGGACGAGCCGCTGTCCCAGATCCGCTTCATTGGCAATACCCACCTGATGATCGCCCATACCCACACGGGTCTGCGCAGCACCTGCGCCAACGGCACGAACCAGCAGGCGCAAAACGGCTTCAACTCGATGGCGCAGCGCCCGGCCACGGACCTCAAGACTCCCAATAACGGCCCGGGTTCCGGCGTTGCCGCCGTCGAAGCCGCTCTGGCCTTCTCGGCGCTCAGCCGGCTGCAATCGCCGGCCTGCGTCAACTACGGCACCATGGCGATCAGCGCGATCGTCGTCGTCGATCTCAAGACCGAGACCGCCACCCAGATCGGCTTTGGCCTGAGCGAATATCACCACGCCGCCCTGAACCTGCCCGTCACGATCGACAATGGCGGCAGGCCGGAGCTTATGGGCGGCTTCCTGGAACTGCGCGGCGAGTCGATGAACCGTCAGCCGACCCAGCGCGCCTATCTGTGGCGCGTCGACCCGGCGACCGGCGCGGGCAAGATGATCGACGACGGCGGCGGCGATCTCGACCGCGAATTCCGCTTTCCCGACGACTGGCTGATCGGCCCGGACGGCGCCGTTCTCGCGCGCACCCTGTATCAGTACGGCACCCAGACCTTTTCCATCCAGGTCAGGGATGGCAAAAAGTGGAAGCCGATCCTGTCGCGTAAGGTGGCCCGGAATCTCGACGCCTTCGCACCGCAGATGGCCGGCCTGGGGCGGGATGGCCGCGCCATTCTGATCATCGACCGCGACGCGGACGGCGTCTACCGCTACCACGAAGTGTCACCCGAAGGCGCGCTGTCCCCGGCGCTCAATCCCGGCGACGCCACCACCGACCGGCCGATCTTCCATCCGCAGACCAAGAGACTTGCCGGCTTCGTGAGCCAGAAGGAAATGCCGGCCTACACCTTCTTCGACGCCGGGATGGCCAAGGTCTATGCCGCCGCCCAGGATGCCGCTCCCGGCCAGGCCGTCAGGGTCGTGGCCATGGCGAACGATCCACGCAAGCTGATACTGTCGACCCACGGCGACGTCGAAGCCGGCAACTACTACTTTCTCAACCTGACGGATGGCAGCTATGTCGATCTTGGCAACGACCATGCCGCCGTCCCGGCCGAATGGATCGCCCGCCAGTCCGCGATCAGCTACAAGAGCCGCGATGGACAGGATATCCAGGCCATCCTCACCCTGCCGTCCAAGCCGCTGGACGAAAACCTTCCGATCGTCGTCCTGCCGCATGACGGCCCGGATGGCCATGACGCGCTGGGCTTCGACTGGCTGGCGCAATCGATCGCCTCGCGCGGCTTCGCGGTCCTGCAACCCAACTATCGCGGCTCGAACAATGCCGGCCCCGCCTTTACCGCCGCCGGCGATGGCCAGTGGGGAGGCGGCATGCTGAATGACATGGCCGATGGCGTACGCTACCTGGCCGAGGAAGGGATCGGCGACGCCAAACGCGCCTGTATCGTCGGTAAGGGGTACGGTGGCTATGCCGCCCTGTCCGGCGCCGTTTCGGGCGACAATACCTACCGCTGCGCGGTGTCGATCGGCGGAATTTCCGATGTCGCCGAATACAGGAGCTGGTACTCGGAGCACCGCTCGCGGCCCGACCCGGACGAACTGGGAGCCCTGGAACCCGACACGGCTTATCCGCGCGCCTTCAAGGTTACGGAAAAGTCCTATGTGCGGCTGAAACGCCGTCTGGGGACGGCCGACCTTGCCGCCATATCGCCGGTTAACAAGGCCGATAGCGCCGTGCCGACCCTGCTGATCCATCCGGAGGCCGACAGGGAAGTCCCGACGCAGCAAAGCCGCATCATGCGCGATGCCGGCAAGGGCCGGATCCAGTACCTGCAGCTGACCGACTGCGATCACGACCTGACGACCGAAACCTGCCGCCTGCAAGCGGCTCAGGCCGTGACGGATTTTCTGCTGAAGTACAACCCATAGGAAATCGCCTTTTGGGGGATTCTTTTCCGGCGCTGCGCAATCAGGATTTGCCAATGCCGTCATGAGTGATTAACACTCGTCCGCGAATAGCGCGGCCGATGGGCGACGGTGTGCGTTCGCGTAAGTCTTGGACAGGCGGACCACGTATATGACAGCTCGTGACGACGTTATCATGCCCGCATCGCCAAGCTATGCGCCTGCGGCGCGCCCGACGCTGGACGATGTGATCGTCACCGAACGGCTCTATGAGCGGCCAAGCCGTCCTGCCGATTTCAAGCTGGAAAACCAGGCGTTGACGGCGCTGATCGAAGTCATGAGCCAGGCGCCGGACGTCGTATTGCAAAAGCTGGCGGACACCGCCCTGTCCCTGTGCAACGCCGGGTCCGCGGGAATCAGCATCGCCGAAACGGACGGGCCGGAAGGCGTCTTCCGCTGGCACGCCACCGCGGGCCATTACACACGGTACCTCGGCGGCACCATGCCGCGCCATTTCAGCCCGTGCGGCGCCGTGCTCGAACGCGACGCGCCGTTGCTCATGGTCAACATGGTCAGGTATTACGACTACGTCTCGGTTCTGGACGCCCCGCCCCACGAAGTTCTGCTCGTCCCGTTCTACAGCAGGGGCGAGGCCATCGGCACACTGTGGGTCGTCGCCCACGACGGCACGCGCCAGTTCGACCGGGAAGACCTGCGCATCCTTCAGTCGCTGACGAACTTTGCCTCCATGGCGGTGCAGGCCTTCGCCAGGACGCACGAGCTGGAGCGCGCCAATCTCGCGGCGCGTGATGCCGGGGAACTGCGCGAACACTTCATTGCCGTGCTGGGCCACGACCTCCGCAACCCACTCGGCGCCATCGCCAACAGCGCGGCCCTCCTGGAACGCGGCGTCCCCGCCGAACGCCTGCAGTCCATCGGGCACATTGTCGGCCAATCGGCACGAAGGATCGGCGAGCTGATCGACAACCTCCTCGACTTCACCCGGGGCCGTCTGGGCGGTGGCATCCAGGTCAATCGCACCCGTCTGCAAACGCTCGAGCCAGCCCTGAACGACGTCGTGACTGAACTGCGCACGGCCCATCCCGGCCACGCCATCGAAAGCCGGTTCCGCTTCACGGCCCCGGTTGCCGCCGATCCCAACCGCATCGCCCAGATGGTGTCGAACCTTCTGGCCAACGCCCTCATCCACGGCGACCCGGCAAAACCCATCCGGGTCGAAGGCAGCTGCGATGTCGACATGCTGCGCATATCGGTCGCCAACGGCGGCCAGCCCATCCCTTCCGAGGTCATGTCCAAGCTGTTCAAACCTTTCGAACGCGGCACCAAGAACGGCGATCGCGAAGGGCTGGGGCTGGGCCTGTACATCTGCTCGGAAATCGCCAGGGCGCATGGCGGCGAACTGACCGTCACCTCGACTGGCGAGGAAACCGTCTTCCGCTTCCTGATGCCGCAGGGCAATTGACAGCATCGACCTGCCGCTACGGAACGCAGACCGACACGGCAGCCGGGATAGTTTCATAAAATTCAGTTGCCCTTCGCGAACGCTGGTATATTCGAGACTCCTACATCTCAGGCCGGGAGGGCGATGCGGTGCCAACCAATCGGTTAGACGGGTGGAAGTCCATCGGGGCGCACTTCGGGCGCGACCGCACGACGGTCATGCGCTGGGCGCGCGAACGCGGCCTGCCGGTCAAGCGCATTCCCGGTGGCAAGACCGGCACCGTCTACGCCGTAAAGGAAGAGCTCGACCGCTGGGCCGCCAGCCAGTCGAACCTGAGCGACGACGCTCCGGCAAGTCCAGCCGCCCTTCACCTGACCTCCCGGCATATGTGGATCGCCGGCATGGCCGCGGCACTTATTCTGACGGTGACCATCTTCGTGCTGGTCGTGACCGGGCATCCCGCCCGCTCATCGGTCGCCCTGCCGTCCGATCCCGCGGTCGCGGCCACCTATCTCAAGGCGCGCGACGACTGGGCAGCGCGCACACCGGAACGGCTGAAGGCCGCGATAGCGGGTTTCGAAACCACGACGCGTCGCGATCCGGACTTCGCGCCCGGCTGGTCCGGGCTGGCCGACGCCTATCTGCTGTCGCGTGAATTCGGCGCCATGGCGGACGCGGACGCCTTTCCGAAAGCAAACGCCGCCGCCGGGCGGGCCCTGGCGCTCGAGCCCGGCCTTGCCGGCGCGCATCGGGCGCAAGGCTTCATCCTCTACTGGTGGGAAGGCCGGCCGGCAGAGGCCGGACGGGCCTTCCGCCGGGCCCTGGAGCTCGATCCGTCATCCGCCCAGACCCACTTCTGGTACGGCAATATCCTGGTCGACAACGGCCAGCATGTCGCCGCACAAAAGGAACTCAATGCCGCGCGCCTGATCGAACCGGGGTCGATCGCCATTCAGACCGACCTGGCGTGGGCGCGCTGGTCTGCGGGCGACACGGACGGCGCACGCACTGCCCTGACGGATCTCGTCCGCAACTATCCCGGCTTCGCCACCATTCACGACTGCCTGTCCGTCACTGCCCTGGCCGATGGCGACTATGTCGGCTACGTCGAGTCCTTAAGCGAATACGGCCGTCTGCGTCAGGATGCCTATCTTGCCGCCGATACGGCCGAACTGAGAGAGGCGCTGAAGGTCGGCGCAACCGACGTGCAGCGCCTTCTGATGGCGCGTGCGATGGACGAGATCAAGGCCGGCACGCGACGCACGCACCTGTGGCCGGTCTTCCTGGCGTCGGTCGCCCAGGACCGCCGGCAAACGCTAAGGCTTCTCCAGGCAGCCGAAGCGCGCCGCGAGGTGTGGGGCCAGGCCGGCATTACCGCCCGCATCATCCGGCTGTGGACGGGCGACGAAGACATCATCCAGCTGGTGCGCCGGCGCAAGGCCGCGTCGGTGATCTAACCTTCGGATCAACCTGCCGCATCGCCCGTAAGGGAATCCGCAGATGCACACAGATCGCTGCTTCGCGGCGCACAGATGATCCGAACGCGCCGTGTCTGAGGGTGTGCCAATCTGCGTAATCTGTGGACCAGCCTTCAGGCGCGAGGCACCGTCATCAAGTGATGCCCCCTCGCACGCCATCCATCACAACCCGCTCGGATCATCTGTGTCAGATGCGCGTCAGCGCATCCATCTGTGTGCATCTGTGGAGTCCCTTAAAGGACAACCACACGCACACAGGAAAGCCATACCTGCGTTTACGACGCCCCCGGGACAACACCAAACTCCTGTTTGCAACAGTTTGCGACATGGTCATGACGGCCAAAAAGGCTCACGTTTCCCGGGACTTGCAACCCCGGGACCGTGGAGCCGCCACAGATGGCCAATCCCTCATCAGGACTGACGCGCAGGGCGCTGATGAGCGCCGCAACGGCTGCCATGTTCGGGCCCGCGGCAGCCCATGCGGCCGCGCGCTTCACGCCCTACCCGAACATCAAGGCAGCTATGCTGGCGCGCCAGACCGGACTGTTCAGGATCGCCGAGTTCGGCGTTTTCGAGACCATCCTTCTTTGCGTCAACGGCACGCCGATCGAGGACGCCTCCTCGCTTCCGCCGCTGGTGGGTGCGA
>CAMLLA010000218.1 GCA_946480525.1 uncultured Asticcacaulis sp.
GCTGCCATTATAGTTGCGCACGATGCCGCGGCCGGAAATGGCGTTGACGCGGTAGTCGGCGTCGAAATGTTTTGCCGTCAAAGGCCCGAAAGCCAGCTGGGTCTGTGTCGTCGCCCACACGCCATCGCCCGGACATTCGCGCCTGGACGACGTATTTCCGTACCCGACGGTATAGGAATCGCCGATGAATTCGATCTGGCGGGCGCGCGGCTTGACCGAAAGCACCTCGGCCGAATCCGGCACGAAGACTCCTGTGAACTGTGCGGACGTCCAGGCGGCCTCCGTGCGCTTCTCGACGCGGACGCTGTGCTCGCTGTCGGTCAGACCGTTGAATTCGACCTGCCCGTCGCCTGGCTTGGTGATGGTGCGGACCAGTTGTCCGTCGATAAAGATATCCAGGATATTGACGCTGTCGTTGAGGCGGACGGCAAGGCTGGTGCCGCGAAAGCGCCCTTCGAAATAGGTGCCCGGCCATTGGTGCCAATATCCCTGACCAATCGGCGTTTTGGCGACCCGGCCTCCGACATGAAGCGGCAATGCCTTTTCGGCATAGGCAGGTGAGGCGACGGCCAACACGGCCAGCGTCAAAAGAAGCGAATTACGCAAGACTGTTATCCCCTGGGTTGTACGCCACTATCCCAGTGAAGCCGCAGGGCGTCAATGTCCGATATGTGACGCTTTTATTTCCCCTGCCACAACTCGGGGTGGGCTTTGAAATAGCCAGTCAGTTGTTCGGAAATGCGCTTGTGGTCGTTGCTGTCCAGATGCCAGTCGCAGCCGTTAAGCGTAAAGCCGTCCATGCCGATCGTGTCCAGCCGCGTTTCGCCGGAAGCCCTCAGAAGTGCCGCGACCCTTTCAACTTCCTCGCCTACGACCGGTTTCTGGTACTTGGTCAGCAGGAAGAACGCCTTTGGATTGCGGACGCGCAGGCTTTTGACAAAGGCGACGTAGGAGGCTTCGTAATCTGCCTTGAGCGCGGCTTCATCCGCCCATTTTTCACCCGGCTTTACCGGCGTGGAAAAGTCGTTTTCCCCAAGCCCGATGACGATGACCTGCGGCTTCCAGTGCTCGTCATTATACGCATCCTTCTTGTCGAAAAGGATATAGGGATAAAGGCCGGGAAGGGGATCGCCGGCAAAGCCATCATAGTTGCGTACGATGCCGCGGCCGGAAAAGGCGTTGATCTGGTAGTCGGCGTTGAAGGCTTTGGCGGTCAACGGTCCATAGGCCTGCGACGTGTCGGTGGTGTCATGCAGTTCGTCGGGCGTGCATTGCCTCTTGCCCGACATATTGCCGTAACCGACCGTATAAGAGTCGCCGATGAACTCGATCTGACGGCTGCGGGATGGTAGAGATTCGAGCTTTCCGCCGCGCGCATTGAAACCGTCGACGCCGCCCACCTGGGCCTGACTTTCACTGATTTTTTCAAGCCGAACGCGGTGCCATCCGCTAATTAATCCGCGTATCTCGTAGACAGCTTTGACTCGGCGTAGAACAATCGGCGCTTTCTCGTCGATATATAGCTTATAATTGTTGTGGGGATCGTTGATGTTGATATCGAGTTCTTCGCTGTTGAAGCGCGCTTCGAAATAAATGCCCGGCCACTGGTGGAGCTGAGTTTCGTATTCGAAGCTGAACTCCTTCCGCGTATTGTCGTGACCGAAAGTAACATTGGTTCGCGTCAATGTGCGGCCGCCGATATGCATGGTGCTGGTTGGAGTCTGGGCCACAACGGACGTTGAGAGGGCCAGAACGGACAGAACAAGAGCAGCGGAGGGCATGGCGTTTCCAGACGTGTTTTAAAGGACGACTATCATGGCTAATACAGCGAGCGTCAATGTTACCGGAAGGTCAATCCTGTCGCGCCCACCGATAAAAAAGCCGCCCGCGAACGGACGGCTTTCCAACCTCGATGAGGGGAGCACATGAGGGGAGCTTGCTCCCCTCATGATAAGATTTACGCCAGCGCCTTGCTCAGGTTCTCGCTGATCTTGTCGAGGAAGCCCTCGGTCGTCAGCCAGCTCTGGTTCGGACCGACCAGTAGCGCCAGGTCCTTGGTCATGAAGCCGGCTTCGACGGTATCGATACAGACCTTTTCGAGCGTCTCGGCAAAGCGCGCCAGTTCGGCATTGTCGTCCAGCTTGGCGCGGTGCGCCAGGCCTTGCGTCCAGGCAAAGATCGACGCCATCGAGTTGGTCGAGGTCGATTCGCCCTTCTGGTGCTGGCGATAGTGACGGGTGACGGTGCCGTGAGCGGCTTCGGCTTCCATGACCTTGCCGTCCGGCGTGACCAGGGCCGAGGTCATCAGGCCCAACGAACCATAGCCTTGCGCGACCGTGTCCGACTGGACGTCGCCGTCGTAGTTCTTGCACGCCCAGACGAAGCCGCCGGACCACTTCAGCGCCGATGCGACCATGTCGTCGATCAGGCGGTGTTCGTAGGTCAGGCCCAGCTCCTTGAATTTCGCAGCGTATTCGGCGTCGAAGATCTCCTGGAAGATGTCCTTGAAGCGGCCGTCATAGGCCTTCAGGATGGTGTTCTTGGTCGACAGGTAGACCGGATAGTTGCGCTTGATGCCGTATTCGAATGAGGCACGAGCGAAGTCGCGGATCGACTCATCGAGGTTGTACATGCCCATGGCGACGCCTGGGCCAGGCGACTTGAAGACTTCGTGCTCGATGACGCTTCCGTCGTCACCGACGAACTTGATC
This sequence comes from uncultured Asticcacaulis sp., assembly GCA_946480525.1. Next base: position 2,712 of record CAMLLA010000218.1, read on the forward strand.
GTCAGCGTGCCCTTGCCGGGCATCAGGAAGTCGGTGGCCTTGTATTGGTCACCGAAGGCGTGACGGCCGACGACGATCGGCTGGGTCCAGCCCGGAACCAGGCGCGGAACGTTCTTGCAGATGATCGGCTCACGGAACACGACGCCGCCCAGGATGTTGCGGATGGTGCCGTTCGGCGACTTCCACATCTTCTTGAGATTGAATTCCTTCACGCGCGCTTCGTCCGGCGTGATGGTGGCGCACTTGACGCCGACGCCGCAGGCCTTGATGGCGTTGGCGGCATCGATGGTGACCTGGTCGTCGGTGGCGTCGCGGTGTTCCATGCCAAGGTCGAAGTATTGCAGTTCGATGTCGAGGTATGGGTGGATCAGCTTGTCCTTGATAAGCTGCCAGATGATACGGGTCATTTCATCGCCGTCGATGTCGACGACGGGGTTTGCCACCTTGATTTTGGCCATGTGAGTGTCCTCTCTCAAACGAAGCGCACGGGACGCAGACGCACAGGGTCTGTGTGGGCGCTGACGGTGACCGCTATAGACGAAATGACAACAGGCGCAAACGGGTTAAATTCGCGTCTAACCGTCGTTCAGCACGTTGCCCAGTGCATCCAGCCGTCTTTGCCACAGCGGCCGGCGGGCCTTTGACCATGCGTCGAGGATATCGAAGCCTCTTGAGTCGAGCTGATACGAGCGGACGCGGCCGACCTTTTGTGATTTGACCAGGCCGGCGGCTTCGAGGATCGCCAGGTGCTGGGCGACTGCCGTCAAGGTCATGTCGTAAGGCGCAGCCAGCGCCGATACCGACATGGCCGTGTCGGTCAGTCGCTCGACCATGTCGCGGCGGGTGGCGTCGCCCAGTGCTTGAAGAACCTTGTCTGCGTCAGTCATCAGTTGTCGTTTAGCACGGCATCGAGCTGGCCTAGCAACTGCTGCCATCCGGCTTTACGCATGTCCGGACCATCCGAGTTCTCGAAATAGGCGCCATTGTGCGTGCAGATCAGCCGCGTGCCTTCGCCGTCCGGCTCGAATTCAAAGGTCATAAGTGAGGCCGAGAAGGGCGTGCCGTTCATCATCATGTTCGAGCCCGAGACGATGCGGCTGTGCGGGACGATGTCGAGATAAAGGGCTTCGGACGTAATGACCGCGCCCGGAAACGGCGTCGAGGCATCCATGACCCAGCGCGTGCGCTCCATGCCGCCCAGGCGGAAGTCGTTCTCGTAATCGTCCTTGGCCTGGGGAGAGTGGGTGAGCCAGCGCACCTTGATCGCGCTGTCGGAAAAGGCGGCGAACACCTTGGCGACGGGGTGCGGATATGTGGTTTCCGTGACGAAAGTGGCGTGGACGACGGGCATAGGATTCTTCCATTATAATGGTGAAGTTTAAAATTCAGTATCATGACGAGCGCAATAGTCAAGTTTAAACTTTAGTGTTGAGGTGAACGTTTATGCCTTCCGCAAAACCCCTCACCCTAACCCTCTCCCCTCAAGTGGGGAGAGGGGACTAATCGTGCGCTCTTCCCTTCTCCCCACCTGAGGGGAGAAGGTGGTCGAGATTGCTCGACCGGATGAGGGGTTACGGCAGGCGTTCACATAGTCGATCTTTCCGTAGCCTCTTCCCTGCCTAACCTGCTTCCCCTATAAGCCGCGCCATGAAAGACGCCCGTCCCGCACCGCCACTTGATCCAAACCTGACCCTGCCGTGTGTGATCCTCGATCGCCCGCAGCTGGCTGACAATATCGGCGCCGTGGCCCGCGTCATGGCCAATTTCGGCCTGAACGAATTGCGGCTGGTTGCGCCGCGCGACGGCTGGCCGCAGGAGCGGGCGTGGGCGATGTCATCGGGCGCCAACTGGCCACTGGATGGCGCAAAGGTCTTTCCGACCGTGGCCGACGCCATCTCAGACCTGAAGACCGTATACGCCACGACGGCGCGGCCGCGCGAAACCCACCTGCCGATCATCACGCCACGTCAGTGCGCCGATCAGGCCTACAGCGAAGCTCAGGCCCACATGAAGGCCGGCCTCCTGTTCGGCGCCGAACGGGCGGGACTTGAAACCAGCGACATCGCGCTCAGCCACGCCATCGTCACCATTCCCGTCGATCCGCACTTCCAGTCGCTCAACCTGGCCCAGGCAGTGAACATCGTTCTTTATGAGTGGCGCCTGAAAGTCATGGACGCGCCCAAGGCTGCCTTTACCCAGAACATGGATGAACCGGCGGACCTGAAACACCTGCACGGGCTCTATGGCCATCTCGAAGACGAACTTGAAAAGGCCGGCTTCTTCTTCCCGCCGGAAAAGAAGGAGTCGATGGTGCGCAACCTGCGCGTGGCGCTGAACCGCGCGCGCATGACCGAGCAGGAAATCCGCACCTGGCGCGGCGTTGTCACAGCGCTCACCAAGGGGCGTGGCCGTGTGCTGGCGAAACTGGCCGAGGACAAGACCAGGACCTGACGGGGTGACGACCTACGCGCGCAACAAGGCTGCGCGTTCATCCGGTGTGATCAGGCGCCATTGGCCTTCGGGCAGGTCGCCGATGTGGATCGGCCCGATACGGTCCCGATAGAGGTCGACGACGCGCAGTTCGCACATGTCGCACATGCGGCGGATCTGGCGGTTACGGCCTTCGGTCAGCACGAAGGTCAGCGACTGCGGGCCCGTTTGCGTCACCTTGGCCGGCTTGAGCTTTTTGCCGTCCAGCTCAAGGCCGTGGCGCAGCCATTTGAGCTTTTCTTCGAACAGCGGCCCGCGCACCTCGACGTGGTATTCTTTCTCAAGCTCGCTGTCCGGCCCGATGATCGCCTTGGCCAGAACGCCGTCCTCGGACAGGATCAACAGGCCGTGCGAATCCTTGTCGAGCCGGCCGACCGGCGCCAGCTTGGAATTATTGTCGGGATAGACGTCTGCCGGACCATAGACGTTGGCGCGGCGGATCATGCGCACCGCAGGCGTCTCGCCGGGTTCCGGCTGTCCCGATACGATGCCGACCGGCTTGTTATAAAGGATCGTAAGCTTGGCATCGAGATCGGCCACCCCGCCCTGGTCGAGCGTCAGGGTCTGGCCGGGCAGAATCTTGCGGCCGGCATCGGTAAAGCGCTCGCCGTCGATACGCACCAGGCCCTGTTCGATCAGCGCGTCGGCCTCACGGCGCGAACAGACACCGGACTGGGCCAGCCACTTGTTGACCCGTACCGGTTCAGGACCGTCATAAAACTTGTCGAGGGCCAAGGCGCATCTCCGAATTGATGGTTGCCAATAGCCAAAAACAGCGGCGCGCGCTACATCGGAGACATGGATATCTGCGATCGCTTTCACGACTGGCTGAACCGCCGTATCGACCATCCCGCCGAGGTCGTGGCTGGCATACACACGGACTTCGTGCCGGTGACCATGGCCGAAGGTGGCATGGACGCCGTGCCATTGGATCGCCTGGCCGCCGGCGGTTATGACGAGGACCGCGCCATCTACGACAATGGGGCCTTCGGCGCCGGCGTCGAGGGCGTCGAACCGCGCACCATTCATCTCGGTATCGATATCTTTGCGCCGGCGGGCACGCCGGTATTCGCGCCCAGCGCCGGCAGGATCCACAGCTTTCAGGACAATGCCGCGGCGCTCGACTACGGGCCGACCATCATATTGGAACATCCGCTTGAGCCGGGACTGGCAGTCTTCAGCCTGTTCGGGCACCTGAGCCGCGCAAGCCTCACCGGTCTTGCCGATGGCCAGCCGGTCGCGAAAGGCCAGCAGATCGCGACGCTGGGGGATCGTGACGTCAATGGCGGCTGGCTGCCCCACCTGCATTTCCAGCTCATCCTGGATATGACCGATCCGGCGGGCAAGGTTTGGCGCGGCGACTTTCCCGGCGTCTTCCGGCGCAGTGAACGCGCAGGCGCAAAACGTCTCTGTCCCGACCCGGCGCAATGGCTGGGGATCGCATGAAACGCGCAATCCTGATCCTGATGACGGTGTCTCCGCTGGCGGCAAAGGCCGAGATGCTTCCGGACGCGGGGCGGGGACGGGCGCTCTTCGCCCAGACCTGCGCCGAATGCCATGACGACACGCCCGCACAGGAACGCTTGCAGGGCCCGCCGCTGTTCGGTGTCGTCAACCGCAAGGCCGGGGCCGTCAAGGGTTTCGGCTACTCCGACGCCATGAAACGTGCCAACGCCCAGGGCAGGACGTGGAACGAAGCCGACCTAGATGCCTATCTGGCCGATCCGGACAAGGCGATACCCGGCGGCTACATGCCGGTGGCGGTGACAGAAAAAGGGCAGCGCCTGGACCTGATCGCTTATCTCAAGACCCTGGCCGTGGCGAAAAAACCCTGAGCTATTCCGGCTTGTGGCAGACGGCCTCAATATTGTGCCCGTCCGGATCGCGGACAAAGGCGCCGTAATAGTTGGGATGGTAGTGGGCGCGGATCCCCGGAGGGCCG
>CAMLLA010000219.1 GCA_946480525.1 uncultured Asticcacaulis sp.
ACAATGGCGAGATGCGTCAGGAAGAGGCGGGCGCCTGGCTGGAAGACGCGATCCGCGCCGACCTGGCCGAAGCCGTCCGGTCCGGTGCGCATGCCGACATCGCCCTGCCGGAACTGGGCATCGACAATGAGGCACGCGACACCCTGAGCACCTTCAGCCTGTTGTGGAACGGAGTCCAGCCGCCGGTCTATCCATCGGCGCGGGAATTCCTGACGGATGAAAGCACCCCGGGCGGCGTCCATGTCGAAGGCGGCATGTGCGCCCTGACGTCGGCCATGCTGGCGGAGGCCGGCGCCGATCGCATCCATCTGCGGACCTCGGTCTGCCGTATCACCGAGACGTCCGATGGCGCCAGCATCCAGTCCATGGATGGCTCGGTATGGACAGCGCGACGGGTTATTTTCACCGCCTCCCTGGGCGTTTTGCAGGGACGGCTGGTGACGTTCGCGCCGGACTTGTCGAGCGGCTTTCACGAGCAGTTGGCCGGTTTGGTCATGGGCCACGTCAACAAGATCATTATCGAGGTCGATCCCGACTTCATGGCGGTCAGCGGCGTGCCGGTCGACATGGCGCTGGAACTGCTCGAAGGCCCGGTTCCGTACTTCTGCCATGTGCATAGCGGTGGCCAGCCGGTCATCCAGATCTACGCCGGAGGACGCGAAGCCGAAGCCATCGAAGCGCTGGCGCCCGATCAGGCCCTGGCCTATGCCAGGGATATACTGGCGCCCGTCGAGGCGCTGAAAGGGTTCGACGCCCACGTTGTCTCGCCGCCCATCGTGACGCGCTGGGTGGCCAACCCCTATACACGCGGCGCCTATTCGTGCTGCCTGCCGGGGGCGCGGCGGTCGGGTCCGGTGACCGAAGGACTGGTGACCTTTTGTGGCGAAGCCTTTGACGACCGTTTCCCGGCTTCGGTGGCCGGTGCGTGGCGCTCAGGCAAGGCGGCGGCGGAAATCGTCATCGGCGAACTGGCGAAAGCGCCGATGGCGGAGACGGCCTAACCCTTCAGACTGTTTAGTATGGCTGCGATGGCGATCTCGGCGATCTCGAGATCTTCTTCGCCCTTCAGTCCGCTGATGGCCACGCTGCCCACGCACTGACCATCGACGATCACCGGGGCGCCGCCGTCCCAGCCGACGTAGCGCGGCGAGCCGTGATAGCTCATCAACGCGTTGTCGGCGAATGTGTCGCGCCCGGTATCACCGGATTTTCTGCGGACGCGCGGGGTGGTGAAAACCTTGTCCGCGGCAATGACGGCGGATGGCAGGGACGCGCCATTCATGCGCCACAGGGCGATAAGTTCGCCATGCCGGTCACCGACGGCGACGGAGCCGGTCTTGCCGCGGCGGCGCAGTTCGGCCACGGCGGTGTCGATGGCGATCCTGGCTTCTTCTTCACCGAGTTCGATATAGGTCTGCATGGCGTGTCTCCTTACGGCTGGCGTAAGGTAGGCTGTCGACTCCGTCAAAGCGATAAGGGTCAGGCTTCGAGCCTGACCTCGTGCGCGCGGATCATGCGGATAGCGTCCTCCGGTCCGGCACGGCCTAGGTTCCTGAACGCGCGGCCTTCCATCAGGTTATAAGACAGGAAGAAGTGTTCGATTTCCGCCAGCTTCTGCGACGGTAGGTCCTTGTAATGGCGCAGTTCGGGCGGATTGTGCGGCGTTTCGAGGACGCCCAGCAGCCGGTCATTGCGGAACGTCTTGCCGTCTTCGGTCTGTTCGGCCTGGAGCACGCCGATGACCCTCACCGGCACGACGGCGCCGATGTGCAGTGGCTCATCCATGATGACGAGGATGTCGAGCTCGTCGCCGTCCTCGCCGCGCGTCTGGGGAACAAAGCCAAAATTATAGGGAAAGTAGGCCCCCAGCGGCAAAAGCTTGCTCAGTCGGAACAGTCCGCTGTCGGGTTCGTGCGTGTATTTGCCGTTGCTGCCCTTGGGCGTGTCGATGACGGCGTTGACCAGGCCGGTCTTCGGATCGATGGCGTCCAGGGCGTGATAAAAATCCATCGTCAGTGCTTGGTGCGGTAGACGATGCGCGCGGGCCGGTGGTAGGTCGCCCGCGTCATGGCGCTGCCGACGGCATATCCGATCAGCAGGGCCAGTGCGAAACTGGCGAGCGGCATGGTCTGGACGTTTTCCTGAAGCCGGTGCGCGGTGTCAACCAACTGGTCCTTGACCGAACCGTAGGGCGGAATCGGCTTGGCCGTGGTGCGCGGTTCCAGGTCGATGCGGTGCGGCGTCAGTACGTCCATGAGCGGCTCCCTTCTGTCGGTTTTTCAAAAGATGACCGTAACCCACGCTGTGTAAGGATGAAGCGGAGCGCTGATGAGTCCCCTGTAAAAAACCCATAAGGACAATGTGACGAAGCGTCCGCTTGACCCGCATGAGGGAAGCGCTTAGATGATAATCATTCGCAAGATTTTGCTGGTGGACACGATGTTCCGGCAGCGCGCCAGTCCGGACAGACCGTTTCAATGACCCTGAGTGAATTGCCCGCCTTTACTGCCGCCACCGTCCTGGAGGTTCGCGACGTCTCTGAAGGTGATGCCATCGGCCGGCGGCTGCGCGAGCTGGGTTTCGTGCGTGGCGAGCCGGTGAAGGTGGTCGGCAAGGGATTTCTGGGCAGCGATCCGCTGCTGATCCAGATCGGCTTTACGCGCTTTGCGCTGCGTCGCGCCGAAGCGGCCAGGGTTCAGGTGGATATGGCTCAGGTGGAGCGCACCTGATGGACAGCCTGACGATTGCCCTTGTCGGCAACCCCAACTGCGGCAAGACCGCCTTGTTCAACCAGCTGACCGGTGCGCGCCAGAAGGTCGCCAACTATGCCGGCGTGACGGTCGAGCGCAAGGAGGGCAGCTTCACCGCGCCGTCGGGCCGCAAGGTCAAGGTTCTGGACCTGCCGGGCACCTACAGCCTCGACGCCATGGGCGCCGATGAGATCATCACGCGCGATGTCTGCCTCGGCAAGCGCGACGAGGAGATGCCGGACCTGATCGTCTGCGTCGCCGACGCCACCAATCTGCGCCTGCATCTGCGCTTCGTGCTGGAAGTCAAGGCGCTGGGCCGTCCGATGGTCGTCGCGCTCAACATGATGGACGCGGCCGCCCAGCGCGGTATCGAGATCGATGTTGACGCCCTAACGCGCGAACTGGGGCTGACCATCATAGGAACGGTCGCGACGCGGATCAACGGCGCCGCTGACCTGGTTGCCTATCTCGACCGCAATGCCGCCGATCATGTCGCGCCCGAAACCGTGCCGGACGACCTGCATGCCGAGGTCCGGCGCCTGCTGGACACCGCGGTGGTCATGCCGACGCGCACGTCGAAGATCGACGATGCGCTCGACCGCTTTTTCCTCAATCCGATCTTCGGATTGCCGCTGCTGGTGGTGCTGATGTTCGTCATCTTCCAGGCGGTGTTCGCCTGGGCCGCGCCGCTGCAGGAGGGGATCGAAGTGGGCTTCGGCTATCTGGCGGGCCAGGCCGGACGGCATATGCCCGAAGGCCTGCTCAGGAGCTTTGTCGTCGACGCCGTCATCAACGGCATGGGGGCGGTATTGGTCTTCCTGCCCCAGATACTCATCCTGTTCTTCTTCATCCTGGTTCTCGAAGAGTCGGGCTACCTGCCGCGCGCCGCCTTCATGCTCGATAAGCTGATGTCGGGGGCGGGACTTACCGGCCGCTCCTTCATCCCGCTCCTGTCCAGCCATGCCTGCGCGATCCCGGGCATCATGGCGACGCGCAGCATTCCGGATGTGCGCGAGCGGATAACAACCATCATGATCGCGCCCCTGATGACCTGCTCGGCGCGGCTGCCGGTCTACACCCTCCTGATCCCGGCCTTCATTCCGGAGCAGACGGTCGGTGGTTTCCTGAGCCTGAACGGCCTGATCCTGTTCGGTATGTATGTCATCGGCATAGTCAGTGGTCTTGCCGTGTCGTGGGTGATGACCCTGACCCGCCGCAAGATCGAGTACCCGCTGATGATGGAACTGCCGTCCTACCGTCTGCCTGGCGTGCGCAACCTGGCGCTCGGCCTTCTGGAACGGGCGCGCATCTTCATTCGCCGCATCACGGGCACCATCTTCGCCGCCAACACGATACTGTGGGTGCTGACCACGTTTCCGGGCAAGCCGGAAGGCGCAACGGGGCCCGCCGTCGACTACTCATTCGCGGGCATCGTCGGTCACGCCATGCAGCCGCTGTTCGCGCCGATTGGCTTCAACTGGCAAATCTGCGTCGCCCTGATCCCGGGACTGACGGCGCGCGAAGTCGCGGTCTCGTCGCTGGCCACCGTCTATTCGGTCAGCGCGGCGGACGAAGGCGAAGCCGCGGCGCAACTTACGACCCTGATCAGCAGTCAGTGGACCATCGCCACCGGATTGTCGCTCATGGCGTGGTACGTCTTTGCACCGCAATGCCTGTCGACCCTGGCCGTCATTCGGCGCGAAACCAATTCATGGAAGATGGTCGGGCTGACGGCAGGCTACCTGTTCGTCCTGGCCTATCTCGCCTCTTTCGTCACCTATCAGGTCGCGAGGCAGATATGGCCTATCTAATCCTGCAATATGGCGTACTGGCGTTCGCCTTCCTGTTCAGCCTGTGGCACGTGCTGAACAAGGTCAGCCCCAGATCCCTTCAGGCCCTGCGTACCCGGCTGACCGGGCGGGCTCCTCAGGAGGCGCCCAAGGGCTGTGGCACGGGCTGCGATACCTGCCGGATGTGCGCGACCATTTCCGCGCTTAACAAGGACGTGGTTAAACGCTGAGGGTATCGCGGACGTCGATGAGCTGCCCGTTTAGCCCGGAAGACTGATGGCTGGCCAGGAAGACGAAGCTTGACGCCACATCGTCCGCAGCCATCGTCACCGGCTGGGCTGAGGAGGGGGCTTCCTGGTTGGCGGCGCTTAAGGGGGGCAGGGGAACCGGCGCCACGGCATTGACCCGGACACCGTGCTTGACAGCGACCTGCGCCAGCGACCGCGTAAAGGCCGGCACCGTATCGTCAAACGCGGTGTTGATGATCGCGCCGCCGGCGTCCATAGTCCTCAGGGCGTTGCGCGTCAGGTAGAGGGTTGCGAATGCCAGGGGCGGAACACCGCCGACCATCATGGCATCGCGACCGGGCGGGTTGTTGACCAGGATATCGAGGCCGTCGAAGGCTGTCAGAGCTTCATCCAGCGCACGATCGCAGACATCCAGCTCGCGCATGTCGCCGTTGATGGTCAGGCAAATACGGCCCAGGCTCTGGATCGAGGCGCGCAGGGTGTCTGGAACCGGGGTCGCCGACAAAAGGGCGACGTGCGCCCCTTCACGTGCAAACCGCCGTGCGATGGCTTGTCCGAGCGGGCTTTCCACGCCGGTAATCAATGCGCGTTTACCCGTCAGGCGTTGCGTCAAAGGGGATTGTTCCAGGTCCGCTACAGCGGGCCTGACCTGCTTGGCCAGATTGTTCACGAGACACTCTCCACGGGGCCGTCTTCCTGCGGCTTTTTCATCGCCAGTTAACCTCAAAGGGTGATAAAAATGCGATGTGGATTCGGGCGATTCAGGACCACGACATTGTGAAAAGAGATTGATCTGCTTCGTTTTTATCCTTGTTGCGCAAGGTGTTTACCCCACCTGCGATAACGGACGGACCGGGTCTTCGTGTAATGGGTGTGCAAGGCACGCCTTTGTTCGCGTTGCTTACGATATTCTTATGAGAAAAATGGCGCTTCTTATTGGATGCTTGCGGGCTCGGCCTTAGCTTGGACCTTTGGGGCTGCGCCGGACATTGGGGACCGGCGTCCCATGGGAACAGACATGCAGTCACCTTCGTTTCTGGCGGGTTTCGGGCGCCAGGCCAAAGCCGACATCGTCACGTCACTGAGCCTGGCCGTGGTGGCCGCGTTCTTCGTGGCAAGCGGCATCATCTCGTACATGAACATCGAGAGTGTGCGGCGAAACAACCGTGAGGTCATGAGCACACACAGTGTGCTTCTGCTAACGGAGGAGGTTTTTTCACTCCTGAAGGACGCGGAAACCGGCCAGCGCGGCTACGTCCTTACCGGCCGGGACTCCTATCTGCAGCCCTATAATGCCGCGCGTGTCGAACTTGAGAATGACCTGAAGATACTCGAGGGGTTGACGCAGAACGATACCGGCCAAAAGGGCCGGCTTGCCGGCATCCGGCTGCGCGTGACGTCCAAGCTGGCGGAACTGGCTGAAACGATCGAAGTCCGCCGCACCCAGGGTTTTGAAGCCGCGCAGGCCATGGTCCTGACCGACCGCGGGAAGGCCGACATGGATGCCGTGCGGACCGCGATCAGTGCGATGCAGACCGAGGAGAGCCAGAACCGCGCGCGGAAGATCACCGAGATGAACGCGGCCTATACGACCGCAACGGCCTCGATCGGGATCGCCGCCATTCTTGGCGTTATCCTCACCGCCATTATCGCGACATTGATCGGCCGTGCCAGTGCGTCGCGCCGTCGCGAAGAGTGGCTGCAAGCCGGCCAGGTCGGGCTGTCGAACGCGATGCTGGGCGAGCAGAACATGGAGCAGCTGGGTCACAATATCCTGACTCACCTGACCGGCTATACGGGCGGCGACGTGGCGGCCTTCTACATCAAGGAAGGGGGCATATTCCGCCGCGCCGCCACCTATGGCGTGCCTTCCGACAGCGACATCCCCGACAGCTTCCGCAATGGCGAAGGACTGCTGGGCGAAGCCGCGGCGGCGTCCCGGCCGATCGTGCTCAGGGATCTGCCGGATGCCCACATCAAGGCGGGTTCGGCGCTTGGCCAGTGGCGGCCACGCCAGGTGATCATCATGCCGGCCGTGTCCGAAGGCAGTGTCGATGCCGTTGTCGAACTCGGCTTCCTTAAGGGTTTGCCCGATACCACCCTGCCCCTTCTGGAGCGGGCGTCCGAGTTCATCAGCATCGCCGTGCGTTCGGCGCGTTACCGTCAGCATCTGCAAAGCCTTCTCGAAGAAACTCAGCGCCAGTCCGAGGAGCTGCAAAGCCAGTCCGAAGAGCTGCGCGTCAATAACGAGGAACTGGAAGAGCAAAGCCGCGCCCTGAAGGAATCCCATATCCGCCTGGAACAGCAGCAGGCCGAGCTTGAGCAGACCAACAACCAGCT